>CACYCJ010000199.1 GCA_902772925.1 uncultured Lachnospiraceae bacterium | reverse complement strand
GAAGGTGCGGTTAGATTAGGAGGCAGTTACTTGTATTACAGTGATGATATCATAAATGATATCGGCTCAAGAGTAGATATAGTTGACATAATTAATGAACGGGTCGGTCTTAAGAAAAAGGGGAAGGACTATGAATGCTGTTGTCCCTTCCATAATGAGAAGACTCCTTCTTTTAAGGTCAATCAGCAGGATCAGTATTTTTACTGCTTCGGCTGCGGAGCAGGAGGCTCGGTATATACATTTCTGGAGCGATATGAAGGATACAGCTTCCCTGAAGCAATCGAGTACCTTGCCGAAAGAGTCGGATATAATCTTCCGAAAGGAAGCATTTCAAATTATAACAGCGAAAAAGCGGAAAGAAGAAAAAGACTATATGAGATAAACAGAACAGCCGCAGCGTATTATCATTATATTCTGACAAAGACTGATGCGGGACGAAAGGGTTATGATTATTTCGCCGGGAGAGGTCTTTCAAATGAGATAATCGGAAGCTTCGGGCTGGGCTTTGCTCCTCTGGGGAGAAAAAATCTCTATAACTATCTGAAGAAGAACGGCTTCAGCGATGAAGAGATGCTTTCGGCCGGGCTGATAGGCATGAATGAAAAAGAGGGAGCCTTTGATTTTTTCTGGAACAGAGTCATAGTTCCCATAGTCGATAAAAACAGTAAGGTCATCGGGTTTGGAGGCAGGGTTCTCGGAGATGCCAAGCCGAAATATATAAATACTCCGGAAACCGATATTTATGAAAAGGGCAGAAACCTTTTCGCACTTAATCAGGCCAGAAGATCCAAGCTTAGAGGCTTTATAGTCTGTGAAGGCTATATGGATGTGATTTCCATGCATCAGGCCGGCTTTAATAACGCAATTGCATCGCTGGGAACCGCATTTACGGAGGATCAGGCCGCCGAGATAAAAAAATTTACGAATGAAGTTTATCTTGCATATGACAGTGATGAAGCAGGAAGGAATGCGACAAACAGGGCGCTCGGCATTCTATCCAAGTATGATATTCTTGCAAGGATAATAGATCTGAGGCCGTATAAGGACCCGGATGAATTTATAAAAAACATGGGGGTCGAAAGCTTTCAGAAGAGAATTGATGACGCGTCTCCCGGCAGAATGTACAGAATAGACGCATTGTCGGATAAATACAGTCTGAGGGATCCCGAAGAAAAAACACGGTTTATAAATGATGCGGCAGCCATTGTTGCCGAACTTGACGATCCCGCGGCCGTCAGCAGCTATATTGAGTCCGTAACTTTAAGATACGGCTTTGATAAGGATGTTTTCAAGAAAAAGGTAGCATCAAAGCACGCTGACAGAGGTGACGATGAAAAAACGCTTTACCGTCCGGAGCCGCCACGGCAAAAAAAGGATGAGATAATTGAGGACGAAGCGCTGCTCATTACATGGATGATGAAAGACAGTAAGCTTCTCGAAAGGGTTATGGATGTTCTTGATGAAGATGATTTCTCGGAAGGAATATACAGAGATACCGTAAAGAGCATTTATAAGCAGTACAGAGAAAATCAATCTGTCAGTCCTACCGTTCTTATAAATCGTTATGAGGATGTGGATGATCAGCAGAAGGTGTCGACTATATTTAATACCAAGATGAAGTATGAAACGGACGAAAGCCGCGATGAGGCTTTTGAAGATATAGTAAGGAAGCTAAAGGTTCGGAGTATTTCGGATAAGATGACAAAGACTACCGATCCTGCGGAGCTGAAAAAGCTTTTGGGCGAGCTTACAAAATATAAGAGATGATTTAACGGCAGCGACATTAAGTGAAGAGAAAGAATTGTAATTATTATAAATGAAATGGAGAGAGGTTATGGCAAAGAAAAAAGCAACCGAAGAAAAAAAGGAGTCTTTAAACATCGAAGAGACAGTTGAAGAGACTGTTGAGGAAGCAGCTGCTCCTGAAAATGCGGAAGGAGATGCAGAGGAAGCGGATGAAAATGCGGCTCCTCTTTCTCCCGAACAGATGGAGGAACTGTTTCAGGCTAAGATCGAAAAGCTCATTGAGTACGGAAGGGAAAACAGAAATGTTGTCGAGGATCAGGATATAGTCGAAGAATTCAAGGGCTATGACCAGCTTCTGACCGAAAAAAATATGCACAGGGTGCTGGAAATAATGGAAAAAAACCAGATAGAGGTTCTTACCATTACGGCAGACGATCCCACGGATGATGACCTGCTCGACCTGGATGATGAGATTCCCGTTGACTTTGAGGAAGAGGATATTGATATCGAGCTTGATAAGATCGATCTGTCCGTTCCCGAGGGTGTGGGTGTGGATGATCCCGTCAGAATGTACCTCAAGGAGATAGGTAAGGTTAAGCTTCTTTCTGCTGATGAAGAGATAGAACTTGCAAAGAGAATGGAAGAGGGCGACGAGGAGGCAAAGGAAAAGCTTGCCGAAGCGAACCTTCGTCTTGTTGTAAGTATAGCAAAGAAATATGTCGGAAGAGGCATGCTGTTCCTGGATCTTATTCAGGAAGGTAATCTCGGACTTATTAAGGCTGTTGAGAAGTTTGATTACAGAAAGGGCTATAAGTTCAGTACCTATGCAACCTGGTGGATCAGACAGGCTATAACAAGAGCCATAGCCGATCAGGCAAGGACCATTAGAATTCCTGTTCATATGGTAGAGACCATCAATAAGCTTAAGAGAGTTCAGAGACAGCTGGTTCAGGAGCTCGGAAGAGATCCGTCCCCCGAGGAGATAGCTGAGGCTATGGATACACCTGTCGAGAAGGTAAGAGAAATCCTCAAGATATCTCAGGAGCCTGTTTCTCTCGAAACACCCATTGGTGAAGAGGAAGACAGCCATCTCGGAGATTTCATTCAGGATGAGAATGTGCCTGTCCCCGCGGATGCAGCCGCATTTACGCTTCTCAGAGAGCAGCTTGATGAAGTTCTCAACACACTTACCGAAAGAGAACAGAAGGTACTCCGCCTCAGATTCGGTCTGGATGACGGAAGAGCAAGAACTCTTGAAGAGGTTGGTAAAGAATTCAAGGTTACAAGAGAAAGAATCAGACAGATAGAGGCAAAGGCTCTTCGTAAGCTTAAGCATCCGAACAGAAGCCGTAAGCTTAAGGAATTCCTTGAGACCAACTGATCGATAATAATTACGAAAAAAAGGATAACTGATCGATAATGGCATCAGCAGATTTTACAAGCAGAATGAAAACCCTGGCAAATCTGGCAGCTTCTGAGGGAACTGTTGCCGATATAGGCTGCGATCACGGTCTTACCGGAATTTATATGATAATGTCCGGTAATGCGAAAAGTGTGATCGCAATGGATCTCAGAAAGGAACCTCTCAGAAGGGCTATGGAAAATGCGAAAAGCTTCGGCGTTGAGGAGAAAATCGATTTCCGGCTTTCCGACGGCTTTGAAAAGCTGAGGGAGGGTGAATCCGATACCGCTATACTGGCGGGAATGGGCGGACGGCTGATCGTAAAGCTTCTGAAGACCTCCGGGAATATACTTTGTGAGGACTACAGACTCATTCTTTCTCCGCATACGGATGTCAGATATGTAAGGGAATTCCTTGAAAATGCCTTTATATATGTCGAGGATGAGATATATATGGAGGAGGACGGCATAAGATATAATATAATCAGTGCCAAAGCCTCATCCCGTACAATATCTGCACTGACGGATGTGAAGGAATATACCTGTGACGATGAAGAAGAAAGGATTATTCATGAAGCAAATCTGCGGTACGGATACCATTTGATAAAAAAGAAGGATGCCATGCTTCTCGAAAGCATAAAGGCGGAGATAGAAAAAAAGGAAAAGCTGCTGAAGCAAATTGTTTCTACTGCTTCTCCCGAAAGGCTGAGTGAACTTGAAACTGACCTGCTTATAGCAAAAGTGACAGTAAGTCATATAGAAAGTGATCGGAGTTAGATTATATGCTGAAGGTGACACTGAAGGATAATATTGAAAAAGAGAAGAATAACACGGTATATGAGGTTCCAAATGGCACCGTTATAAAGGATTTTCTTGAGGAGGTCTACGGTGACAAGAGTTTTGTTGCCGCTAAAGTAAACGGAAAGCTTCTGGAGCTTCCGAATGAGATTACCAAGGCTTCCGTTATCGAACCGGTTGAGAGGAACAGTGCCATCGGCTACGATATGTATAAGCGCAGTCTTGTGATGCTTTTTCTTGCGGCATATTCGTCAGTTTACGGGGAATGTCGTAATCCGGAGGTGCAGCATTCTCTCGGTAATGCATATTATATAAGTATCGGAAGAACAGTCTCCGGGGATGAAGTAAAAAAAATCAAAGAAAAAATGCTTTCCATGGTAAAGTCCGACCTTGTAATCGAAAAAAAGGTAAAGACGAAGAAGGAAGCAGAGGAGTATTTTGAAGAGCAGGGCTGGAATGAAAAGGCAAGGCTTCTTCATTTCAGAAGGACAGCCACGATCAACCTTTATAATATAGGCGATTTCAGTGATTATTTTTACGGGTATATGGTACCCTCCACGGGATATCTCGATGATTTTGATCTGAAAAGCTACAGTGAAGGAATTCTGCTCATCATGCCCGGGAGAAAGGACTTTGATAAAAAGGATATTGTATATAAGGTCCCGGAGAAGCTTTTTGTTACTCTTGATAAATCCGAAAACTGGGGAAAGCTGCAAAATGTAAGCTTTGTTGCCGATCTGAATCAGATGATCGTCGATAAAAGACAGCACGATATGATACTCATGCAGGAAGCCTTGATGGAAAAACAGATGGCGGATATTGCCGAAATGATCGTAGCCGGAAACAAAAAGGTCATTCTGGTAGCCGGCCCTTCTTCATCGGGAAAGACCACATTTTCCCAAAGACTTTCTATTGAGCTCAGGGCAAGAGGTATAAGACCTCATGCGGTTTCCCTTGACAATTTTTTCCTTGAAAGAGCCGAAACCCGCATTAAAGAAAACGGCGAATATGATTTTGAAAGCTTTGAGACTATGGATATGAAGCTTTTTGAAAGTCATATGGAAAAGCTGTTAGGTGGGGAGACGGTTGATATGCCCAGATTTGATTTCAATGTGGGCATGAAGAAATACGAGGGCAACTATCTGAAGCTCGAAAAGGATGATGTGATCATCGCAGAGGGGATACATGCGCTGAATCCCGCTATGACAAGGAGTCTTCCGAGAGAAAGCAGATTCAATATTTATATAAGTGCTCTGACTCAGATAAACATAGATGCCCATAACAGAATAGCCACTTCAGATGTAAGACTCTTGAGGCGTCTTATAAGAGATGACAGAACCAGGGGAAATGATCCCGCTAAGACTATAAGAATGTGGGAGGATGTTCAGAAGGGTGAGAGAGAAAACATTTTCCCGTATCAGGAACAATGTGATGTAATGTTTAACTCATCCCTTATTTATGAGCTCCCGGCTATAAAGATATATGCCGAACCGCTTTTATATAAGATAAATGAAGATGCGGAGGAATTCTATGAAGCGAAGAGGCTTCTGAAATTTCTTGATTATATACTCGGGATGGATATATCCCTCGTGCCCTCAAATTCCATTCTCAGGGAATTTGTCGGAGGCGGATGCTTTGGAATCTAGAATTTTTCGCAAGGACAGTCGAACAAATATAAAATGTCAAGCAGAACGATAAGCCGGGTTATGTCATTGGGTGATCATCTATCTGGACCATCTGTTACCAAATGGCTCTAGCAACCTACCTGGAGCATGACGGGCCGCCATATAGCTCGAATTTGGTCTTGCTTCGGATGGGGTTTACACGGCGCAGACCGTTACCGGCCTGCCGGTGAGCTCTTACCTCGCCTTTTCACCCTTACCGGTATTAACCGGCGGTTGTTTTCTGTTGCACTTTCCTGAGAGTCGCCTCTACCGGACGTTATCCGGCATCCTGCCCTGTGAAGCCCGGACTTTCCTCATACTTTATCGGAGTACGCGACCACCTGTCCTGCTTGACGGTGAAGATTTTAGCATAAACAAATGAAAGGAACAATACCAAATAAAATGAATTATTTCAGAAATCGGAAAATTTTAATAATTCTGCCTCTGATCCTTATTCTTATTGTGGCTGTATGTCAGACATCGGTAAGCTTTGCGGATACCACAACGGAGGCTGAGAAGGAAGAGCAGTTTGAAGTTTCGGCGGATATTACATCAAAGACTGATGAGTATTTTGTTATTGATATAACCGTAACAAATAAAAAGGAAGCGTTTTCGGGTTATGTAAGACTGAATATCGAAGAGTATTCGTCCACGCCTTATGTCGAACAGACTTTTTTCTCAATTTCCGGAAATGATACAAAGACCGTTCAGATGCTGATACCTTACCCGTCGGAATTTGATGCTGCAAATGCAAGCTTTGAAGTTCTTATCCTTAATGAAAAGGAAAAAGTGGTTGAGGAACACAGCTTAAAAGGTAAAAAGGGATTTCTCGCAGGAGCTTCATGCGTAGCCGGAGTGCTTACAAGTAAACCATATGAGCTTGCTTATCTTGACGGCTGTGTATTTTCGAGGAATAACAGCAGTAAGAGTTCTGTTGCAGAGACGGAAGAGATCATTACGGGAATGCTGACCGATCCCGAATATATGAGAGATTTTACATTTATAATAATAGATGATTATGATACTTCAAAGCTTGATAAGGAAAGCATAAATGCGATTGAAAAATGGACCTCGGAGGGCGGAATTCTTGTATTCGGAACCGGCTCCCACACCGAGACTTTGTCCGGCTTTGACGAAGCTTTTACAGGTGTCGAAGTATATAAGGATACTGCAGGAAATACTACTCACGAGTCTTCGCTTGAGTATTATATGACAGATGAAAGCATGGTCTTTGCCAATCTGAGTCTTTCACAGGATTATAATTTAAGCGCAGGTGAAGTGTATTCAAAGGTATACGGAAACGGAGGGATAGTCATTATTCCGTTTTCACTTGAGGATGACGACTTTGAAGAAAGCTGTGCGGGAGATATTGTTTTTTCGACCATGCCCTCAAATGTTGGGCTCGGAGCAAATAATATAGATCTTCCCAGTCATACGATCATCGAAGCATCATATATGCTGCAGGGAAAAGGCAGACTCAGCTTTTGGGCGATAGGCACATTGATCTTTATGTACATTGTGCTTGTCGGACCGTTATTATATCTGATACTTAAGGCGATGAATAAGAGAGAATATGTATGGTTCGTTATACCTCTTATTTCTCTGTGCTTTGTCGGTATTTTGTTTTTCATAGGAAGAGGCTTCGGTACCAACAGAAAACAGTTTTATAACATATCTATTGCTAAAGCAGACGGAAGCGGCCTCCAGCATGATTTCATTACCTGCTTTGATTCGGGAAATTCCGATTGGGAAGCCGGACTATCAAAGAATCTTTTGGGTGTAGTAGAGGCGGATACGGATTATTCCTATTCCGATAAAAAACCTGATCTTGTAATCTCAAGGGATACAAAGGGACTTAAGGCAAAGATGGATCCCGATTCCGCATTTGATCTTTTTTTGATGAAAGGTCTATCGAATAATACCTGTACGGGAGATATTGAAACCGACATTTCATTTTCGGGAGTGAATATCGTAGGATCCGTTACTAACAATACGCCTTATGATTTTGAAAGGCTGTTTATTAATTACGGTTCAAGTGACATTGTTCTGAAAAATGTAAAGGCCGGCCAGACGGTAAATATTACCGGTTCTGAACCTGTCGTTAATCTTTCCGGCTACAATATTGAAGATCTGTACAGAAAGTCCAAGTCAAAAGCGGATAAAGATGCGTATGCGGCTATATATCTTTTGGAAAACTATTACAATAATAAAACCGCAGGCGGAAGCTATTCATATGTAGCAGGCGTGGTTAAAGACTTTGACAAGCTTGTGGAAAGCAGATGCGACGAGAAAAGCTATGGCGTCATATATCGGGATTTAGAGGAGGATTATTATGCTGTACCTTGAGCATGTTAACAAAAAATATAATAAATTCCTTGCTGTTAATAATCTGAGTCTTCGTATTCCCGAGGGGGATCTGTTCGGATTTGTCGGACCGAACGGTGCGGGAAAGACCACAAGCATAAGAATGATATGCGGGCTTCTCAAGCCTACTTCCGGAAAGATTCAGGTAAACGGTCTGGATATATCGAATAATCTGAATGAGGTTAAGAAATGCATCGGCTATGTGCCGGATTTCTTCGGTGTATATAATAACCTTAAGGTAAGCGAATATCTGGAGTTTTACGGCTCCATTTACGGACTGGATGACAGGAGTATGAAAAAGCTTACCGGGGAGCTTCTCGAGCTGGTAAATCTTAAGGGCAAAGAAGATGTCTATGTGGATACGCTTTCAAGAGGTATGAAGCAGAGACTGTGCGTAGCGAGAGTCCTCATTCATAATCCCAAGCTTCTTGTGATGGATGAACCCTCATCGGGTCTGGATCCCAGAGCCAGAGTTGAGATGAAGGAGCTTCTTATGAATCTTAACGATATGGGGAAGACCATTATCATATCGTCGCACATTCTCTCCGATATAGCTGAAATGTGCAACAGTATCGGAATAATGAACCTCGGTATCCTAAAGGCGGTCGGAAGGATGGAGGATGTCCTTTCGCTGGGCACAAACAAGAATAATGTATATATTGACATCGTAGGTAATACCGACTTGGCAGTTTCGGTGCTGCAGCCCATTCCCTTTGTAAGGATAGTATCACTGAGACAAAATGAGCTTGTGACATCCGTAGAAGGAACGGATAGAGAGGTAATGCAGATGATAAATGCGCTGATAAGCTCGGGCGTTATCATCAGAGGCTTCCACAGAGAAGAAAATAATCTTGAAACATTGTTTATGAAGATAACGGGAGGAGGTGCACCCGGTGCTGCGGTTAAACCCAATAATTAAAAAAGATATGAAGGTTAAATCCAGAAGCATGAAGACATCATGGGGACTTTTCGCATATGAAGCCATTCTCGGACTGATATTCGGATTCTTCATGTTTATCATGGGGCTATCCGGCAGCTTTGACAGTAGCGGATATTCCGAAATATACAAGTATACTTCATATATATTTCCGACTATTTCCATATCAGAGCTTGTAATGATAGCTTTGATAATGCCTGTAATGACGGCATCGGCAATCTCCGGTGAAAAAGAAAAGCAGACCTTTGACATTCTGCTTACAACACCCATAAGTGCGATCAGAATTATATGGGGTAAGCTCGGGTCGGCGGTAATCACCATAATGACCTATATAATAGCCAGTATTCCCATTATGGCCATTTCCTTTATAATCGGCGGAATGAAGTGGAGAGTGCTCTTTTTATATCTTATCTGCGCATGCGTTTTCTGTATATTTACAGGAAGCATCGGCATACTTGCATCGACTCTTACTAAAAAGTCGATAACGGCGATCATACTTTCATATGTATTTTATTTTGTTTATTACAATATAGCTTCGGTTATGATCACCATTGTTACGACATTATACAGTACATATTCCTATACCGTCGGCTCGGGTAATGCTGCACCCACGGTACTTATATTCTTTACTATATGTGTATGTCTGCTCAATCCCGTGACTGCCTTTATAGATTTCTATGTGGTAATCTACGGTTCGGGAAACGGGATATTATCACTTTTAAAGGATGAGATACCGAATTTTTCATTCATTTTGAATGATGTGGTTGCGATTATCCTTTCGTTCGCATTGCTGCTTGTAATAGCTTACCTGATCACGCTCATCGCAGCGACACTTATAAATCCCATAAGAGGATACAAGGATAAGAGTGAAGAGACAGTGCCTCAAAACGGTAACATGAATATGGGAACGCAGCCCGGTATAAACGGTAATATGAATGCGGGAACGCAGTCCGGTTGGCATCGCTAAAGTCAGCGTAACAGTCATATTTTGCAACAGATAACCCCGTAACAGTCACTGTAAGTATAAGCCCGTAAGTTTCGAAAACGGTAAAACGAGTGTTGATGATGAACGGAGATGAGAATTTGGATAGCAGGACATTTATCGAAAAAAATGTAATAAAGGCAGGAAACAGACTGAAGGCGACGAAAACCTTCAGGATTACTTTTGATGCTTTCTGTATCGGACTCGGAGCAGCGGTCATCTTAGAGATCATTGCTCTTTTTGTACCTGTATTTTCCGAATGGATCTACGGTATCGGAATGATAGCCGCAGGAATCCTGACAGGTCTTATTTTAGGAATCATTAAGAAAAAGGATTATGAAAAGGCGGCAATTTATATTGACAGCTTCGGACTTGATGAAAGAGTCATTACCGCATATGAGAACAGAGATAAGACGGAAAAGATCTATAATGTTCAAAGAAATGATGCGGCGGCAAGACTTAAGAATAAGCTCGGAGATATTAAATATCCCATAGGAATAAGCAGGGTCAAATGGATGATAGCTGCCGGACTTCTTGTGTGCTTTATGGTACTTGTTTTTATACCGACGCAGTCAAAGATAAAGGCGAAGGAAAAGCATGCATTTGATGAGGATGTTAAGGAAAAGGTTGAGGATATAAAGGATGTTCAGGATGCGTTAAAGGACATTGATCAGTCCGGACTCACCGATGAGCAGAAAAAACAGATTTCGGATATGCTTGAGCAGCTGTCAAAGCTTGAAAATGAAGCGGGCGAGGTCGGATCACAAAAGGAACTGAATGAGTTCGAGGAAAAGGTGGAGTATAATTTCTCCGAAATGCAGCAGGATATTTCCCAGATGCTGGAGGAGCTGCAAAATACAAAGAATGATCCCGATAAGGAAAATGCAACATCGTCCGATGCCGGAGGAAAAGAGGATACGGGGAAAACCGAACAGTCACTGAAGGACGCGGAAAGTAAGATATCCGATAAAAAGGACGGAAAAGACGGCCAGGATGGAAAAGACGGCCAGGATGGAAAAGACGGCCAGGATGGAAAAGACGGCCAGAGCGGAAAGGACGGCCAGAGCGGAAAGGACGGCCAGGACGGAAAGAACGGCCAGAGCGGAAAAGACGGCCAGAGCGGAAAAGACGGCCAGGACGGAAAAGACGGAAAGGACGGCCAAGGCGGAAAGGACGGCCAGGGCGGAAAAGACGGAAAGAACGGCCAGGGCGGAAAGGACGGCCAAGGCGGGAAAGACGGACAGAGCGGTCAGGACGGCGACAGTGATGATAAAAATGACGGCAGCGGCGGAGGCTCCGGAAGAGGAACCCAAAGTGCGGAAGGTAAGGATCATGATTATGTGACTATACCAAATAAAACCGGTGACGATGAAGGCGTCAGCGGAAAAGGTGACGGAAGCAGCGATAAGCAGGGTAAGTACGAAAACGGAGTAGGCTGGAAGGGAAGTAAGACTGATTACAATTCCGTTATGAAGGAATATGAAAAAAGAGCCTACAAGGGGATAGAAAACGGAAAATATCCCAAGGGCATGGAGAACATAATCAAGGAATACTTCAGCAGCTTTGATTAAAGCCTGAAGCATTAATATACACGGAGGAAAAAAGAGTGGCAGAGTTTGGAGAACTGCAGGCAAAAATGATAGCCTGCGAAAAAGAAATCGGAAAAGAGATAATCGGACAGAGAGAGGTTGTCAGAACAGTAATGCTTGCACTTCTGACAGGCGGTAATGTCCTTCTTGAAGGTATGCCGGGACTTGGTAAGACCAAGCTTGTAAATACCATAAGCAAGGTTACGAATCTTTCCTTTAAAAGGATACAGTTCACACCTGACCTTATGCCGGGAGATATAACAGGAACCAATATCATGCTTAGAAATGAGGAAGGAAGCAGCTTCAAATTCGAGCCCGGACCCATCTTTGCGAATATTATACTTGCAGACGAAATAAACCGTGCTACGCCCAAGACACAGTCAGCGCTGCTTGAGGCAATGCAGGAGCATATGGTCACTGTGGGAAATGTAAGCTACAAAACACCGGATCCGTTCTTTGTTCTTGCAACGCAGAACCCCATTGAGCAGGAAGGAACATACCCCCTTCCCGAGGCACAGCTTGACAGATTTATGTTCAAGGTTCTTGTTAATTTCCCTTCCAGGGATGAGCTTAAAGGAATCCTGGGCGTAACGGAGAACAGAAATGCAGAGCCTGCAAAGAGGATGATAGGAGGAAAAGAGCTTGTTGAGGCATCCGAGGCTGCAGCGACCATACCCATCGCCGAGCCTGTAATGGAACACATTCTGAGCATTGTGATGGCAACTCACGACAAGCAGAATAAATATATCAGAGAGGGCGCCAGCCCCAGAGCCGCACAGGCGCTTGTGAGAGGCTCCAGAGCCAAGGCATTTATGGAGGGAAGATACAATGTGTCCTTTGAAGATGTAAATGCAATGGCGTTTCCGGTGCTGAGGCACAGGATAATACTTTCGTTTGATGCAATTTCAGACGGAATAACAGAGGATAAGCTTATTGATACGATCATTCGGGGAATTCATTAATGTTTGATTCGGCATATTATGAAAGATTAAAAAGATTAAAGCTAGCTATAGAAAAGAAAAGTACGGCGTCACTTGTCGGAAGCAGAAAATCTTCACGAAAAGGAAGCAGTGCCGAATTTTCGGATTTCAGGGAATATATGCCCGGTGATGATATGCGAAGCATTGACTGGAATGCTTATGCCCGTCTCGACAGACTCTATATCAAGGAGTATATGGAGGAAAAGGAGAGCAGTGTAAGCATTTTTCTCGATACGAGTCTGTCCATGACCTATATGGGGAAGGATGAGCTGATGAAGGATCTTGCAGCGGCACTTTCATATATAGCGCTGGTAAACATGGATCAGGTAAAGGTCTATGACCTGGCAGACATAGGAAATCCCTATAACGCATCCGGAGGAAAGGCATCCTTCACGACCCTGCTGAAGAAGCTGGACACGATAGGCTTTGACGGTTCTTCGGACATATATAAGGGAGTAAGGCAGTCCGGAAGACTAATGCCCGGAATGACGATAATCCTTTCGGACTTTATGAGCGAGGATTTTATGCCCGGAACCGACACGATGAGCCTTCTCCTTAAATACTTGAAATTTATGAAGCAGGATACTGTAATACTTCACATACTTGCAAAGGAAGAGCTTGATATAGAGCTTGTCGGAACATATAACCTTATCGATATGGAAAACGAGGATGATAAGGTCAAGGTCACCATGGATCGCCGAAATATCCTCGAATATAAAAAACGACTCGAAGAATTCACCGGCAGTCTCTCACAGGATTGCAAACGCTTCGGAGCATCTTACCATATCTGCGACACCGGCCGAAGCTTCGACCGCATAATCTTCGAGGATATGCGAGAACTATACGACTAGAATTATTAGTTTATAAAATTAGCAGTTAACAGCAATACGGTATACACCATAAATAGCGTTAGTGGAAGATAATTATGGAATTCAGCAGATTATGGCCGCTTGCATTTCTGATAGCGGTCCCCATCATTATAATTCTATACATTCTGAAGCCCAAAGGAACCGACATGAAGATATCCTCAAATCTTCTGTGGGAAAAGGTATTCAGAAACAACAGGTCGAAAACAATCTTCGAAAAGTTTTTACATGAGATACTCATGTATCTGGAGATAGCTGCGGCCGTTCTTTTGGTGCTTGCACTGATGGCACCCTTTCTTTTGTCGGGGAAAGGAACCTCCGGTAACTATGTGATTATCATAGACGATACTCTCAGCATGCAGCATGAAACTGACGGAAAGACACGCCTTGATATGGCAAAGGAGGAGGCGATAAGCCTGCTGCATTCCATTAAAGGAAATGTGTCCGTGATAAAGAGCAGCGATACCGCATCACTTCTTATATCAAATTCCTCAAATACAGATGAGATAAAGAAAGTCATAAATTCCATAGAACCCGTGGATAAGGAAGGCAGCCTTGACGAGTGCTACGGAATCCTGGCAAGCATGGAAGATATAAATACCGTGGTATATACGGACGGAAACGGACAGGAGGGAGCAGCTTCCCTGGCTGGTGCATTTGATATCACAGTAATGTATATGGGCGAAAAATCCCTGAATGTGTCCGTGGATTATGTGGATTCCCGTGAAAATGAAGGTGCGATCGATATATCCGCAAGGTTTACCAATCACGGGGATAAAAATGTGTCCTTCGACGCGGTGTTATATGACGATAAGGACAGCCTCATAGACATGAAAAGTGTTACTGCGGAAGCGGGAAAGAGCGTATCATGCCTGTTTAACGAGGACTCGGTTACGGGCGAATATGTGAGAGTCAGCATCAGCGGAATAGAGTTTTCAGATGAAAACGGGAATGTGTCCAAGGATAAGGACAGCCTTAAGAATGATAATGACGGATATACACTGATTAAGAAGCAAGGCAGCGGAGACGCGCTGCTGATAAGTAACGGAAACACATTCGTTGAAAAGGCATTCAGCGCCGTTACCGGAAAAGATCTTTCACGCGCAACATCGGATGGAGCCGCAGTATCGGGAAATTATGACCTGATCATATACGATGCGGGATTTCCGGTTACGGATACGACACATAATCATCTTTGCTTCGGAGCCGGAATTTCCGACAACCCGGATGATGAGCATGTGGTGAAGGATGCTGTGATAAATGTGGCTATGAGCAAGCTGATGGAAGGAATGCCCGATTTTGAAATCGGAGTGACCGAGGCTGCAGTGCTTGAAGTTCCCGAAGGAGCCGAGCCCCTGTTTACGGCAGGCGATAAGGTTGTCGGCTACTATGGTGAGACAGACGGGATCAAATGCATTGTAACGGGATTCGATATAAGAGAAAGTGATTTCCCCGTGGCTACCGAATTCCCGATATTTGTCGCGGGTGCGATAGAATATCTGACCGATACCGGAATTCTGGCTCAGCATGAATATACGGCGGGCGAAGCTGTCAGACTTTCCCCTACGGCTGAGGATATCGAGAATATTGTGCTGAGTACTGACAGAGCAGGAATATACGAGGTGAGTATCGGTGATTCAAAGGATCACTATATTGTAAAATGCCCTGTAAGCGGACTCGACGGAAAACAGGTGGCTGAAGATATTTCCGGAAACTTTGTCACAGGAGCCATAAAAGGAAAGACCGCACTTAAGAATGTGATCCTCGTTCTCTTGCTAATCATACTTATAGCAGAGTGGCTGATATTTGTCAGAAAGATGAATTACAAGGGGAAGCTTTATCTCGTGCTCAGGATAGTGATCCTTTTGCTTGTGATTTTGTCGCTTTTTGATATTCGTATCCCCAGGTTTTCAAAGAAGACTGCTACGGTGTTTGTAGTGGATCTTTCAAAGAGTAATGAAGATAATAAGAATGAGATAGCAGAGTATCTTGATAAAACTCTCAGTAAGATGCCTTCGAGAAATTCATATGCCATCGTCACATTCGGCAGGGATTCCATTGTCGATCAGTTCCTTACCGATAAGGATATGTATATGGGACTTACCACGGCTCCCGACATTACGGCGACGGATATGGAATCAGCCATCAGCAGGGCAGTGTCTCTCATTCCCTCCGATGCGGCAGGAAGGATAGTGCTGCTTACCGACGGAAAGGAAACGAAGGGTGACATCGAGAACCTTATGTCACTGGCTGATTCGGATAATATAAGCTTTGAGGCTGTATTCTTTGATTCGACGGTAGGCAAGGACGCATATATAGATGCGGTTGATATGCCCGCTGTTCTGCATCCCGGCGATAAATATTATCTGTCCGTCAAGGTGATGAGTAATTATGAAACTTCAGCCGAGATAGAGATCATATCCGGTGAAAAGAAGGTGGCATCGGAAAAGGTGCGCCTGGAAAAGGGCAGCAACGAATTTGTCTTTGAGGAGACGGTCAGTGAAGAAGGTGTGGAAAGCTACGAAATACGGGTACACGCCGATGATGATACTGTTGATGAAAATAACTCATACAGCGCATTTGCCCGTATAGAGGAAACGCCCGGAATACTTGTATTATCCGGTAAGCATGAGAACAGCTCCGCATTTATGGAGCTTTTGAGCAGTATAAATGTGTCCGCCGAAGTCCTTCCCGCGTCAAAGGGACCCGACAATCTGGCTGATATGCTGAAATTCAGGACTATCATTCTTGATAATGTTTATAAGGATGAGCTGCCGGATGGTTTTCTGGACAACCTTAAAACATATGTCAAGGATTACGGCAACGGTTTTATCGTTTGCGGCGGTGAACAGAGCTTTATGCTCGGAGGATATAATGATTCCGTTATAGAAGAGGTGCTTCCCGTAAATATGGAGCTTAGAGGCACCTTGAATATTCCGTCAACGGCTATTGTTATGATCATTGACCATTCCGGTTCAATGTCTGAAAGGGCGGGTGAATATACGCTTCTGGATATCGCTGTGGAATCCGCAAAAAGAGCAACCGATAATCTCAGAGCAGAGGATTATGTAGGTGTTATCGAATTTGATGATGACTTTGACTGGGTGGTAAATCTTCAGCATCCTACCGATAAGGAAAAAATAAAGGATTGTATAGAGACCATTCAGGATGGCGGCGGTACCACCATAGGTCCTTCCATAATTGAAGCTTCCAAGCAGCTGGCAGGCTGCGATGCGGATATAAAGCATATCATTCTTCTTACGGACGGCTACGGTGAAGGCGGAGAATTCAATGCAGAGGTAGACTCGGTAAATAAATACGGTATCACAATGTCTACAGTGGCGGTCGGTTCAAGCTCCGATACACAGCTAATGGAAAAACTTGCGAAGAAGTGCGGCGGAAGATATTACTATGCCGATGAAAATACGGATATTCCGAGGATATTCGTTGAGGAAGTATTTTTAGGCGGAGATACATATATCAAAAACGGTGACTATGGTCTTTCGGTCAGGACTACCGATGAGCTGACACAGGGGCTTTTTTCAAACGGCTGGTATAACATTCTCGGATATGTGGCAGCCTCGCAGAAGTCTACGGCAAATTCGGTTATCACTACGATAGAGGGTGACCCTATCCTTACGAATTGGCAGTACGGACTCGGAAACACATTTGCATGGAATACTGATGTGGATAACGGCTGGACGGGCGCTTATGCGGGTGATCCGGATTATGCGGAGCTTTGGAAGAGGATAATAAGCAAGGCATCCGGTGCAGGCGGAATAGGTGAGGACAGCGTTGACATTGAGACCAAGGATGAAAAAACAATCATAAGCTACGATGCCGTTGATTACTCGGATCAGACTGAGATTACTGCTGCATATACCGGACCTGACGGCGAGAGTAAGGAAGTGACTTTGTCATCAGTGAGTCCCGGAAAATATGTTGCTGAGGTGGATTCGGTAGATACGGGAATCTATCACTTCAATGTAAGACGATTTGAGAAGGGTGAGATAAGCGGAAGCTTTACGACGGCCTCGGTCGTTCAGTATTCAAATGAGTACAGATATGATATTACCGATGAGAAGGTAAGAGGCTTTATGGAGGTGCACGGTATCATCCACGAAAAGGAGGATGATATCTGGAAGGTAATGGCGGCAAGTATAAAAGGCTATTTTTATCTTACCAATCTGCTCCTTATGATAGCGTTGATACTGCTGATGCTGGATATAGCCGGAAGAAGATTCGGATACGAATTCTCGATCCCTTCCGTATTTAAGAGAAGGAAAGAGAGAGGAGAGGCAGCAGTTCAGATGCAGGATACCGGTATGAATACATTGTACGGACAACAGACGATGGGACAGTTGGGAATGAACAGACAACAGATGAACGGACAGCAGATGAACGGGCCGCAGATGAACGGACAGCAGACGATGGGTCAGCGTATGAATGGACAGCAGATGATGGGTCAGCCGGGAGTGAACGGACAGCCGGGAATGAACAGACAGCCGGGAATGAACGGACAGCAGATGAACGGGCCGCAGACGATGGGTCAGCCGGGAGTGAACGGGCGACCGGGAATGAACGCGCCTCAAAGCGGCGGAAAGAAGAATAAAAAAGCATCTCCTGCCGATCAGCAGCTGGACATGGGAACATTACTGCAGAAAAAGAAAGATAGAAATCTTTAAGATAATGTATTAAAATTTACGGAAGGGGTCGTACCCCTCGGCAAATTAAATAAAGGAGGGTTTTAGCATGGAACTAATCGAAGGTATTAAGGGAAGAAGAAGTGTAAGAAAATTTACGGATGAAAAGATCAGCCATGAGACTATTGAGAAGATAGTTGACGCAGCAAGGTTTGCTCCTTCATGGAAAAATACACAGACAGCAAGATATGTTGTAATCGAGGATGCAGAGCTTAAGGCGAAAATAGCAGAGGAAGGAACTTCATTTCCCAATAACCGTGTTATCATAAACAATGCGGCAGCGCTGGTATGTATCACTTCTGTAAATAAGAGAAGCGGATATGAAAGAGACGGTTCATTTACGACAAATAAAGGGAATGAGTGGCAGATGTTTGATGCGGGAATAGCTGCCGAAGCATTTACTCTTGCAGCTTATAATTACGGAGTGGCTTCGGTCATTCTCGGAATATTTGATGACGCAAAGGTTGCTGAGCTTATCGGACTTGATGATTCAAAAACGGTATCGGCGCTTATACCTATAGGCATTCCCGAAAGCTATCCTGAACCGACACCCAGAAAGGATGTTTCCGAATATCTTTCATTTAAGTAAAATATCATGCATTATCAAAGACAAAAATAAGGAAAGACAAGAAAGATAAGTGAAGGATTTATTTATTGCGGAAAAACCATCTGTAGCAAGGCAGTTTGCCGATGCCCTTAAGGTCAAGGGAAACGGCAATGGTTTTATAGAAAATGAAAATTACATAATTACCTGGTGCGTAGGACATCTGGTAACCATGAGTTATCCGGATGCCTACGATCCGGCATTGAAAAAATGGAAGCTTGATACATTACCCTTCGTTCCGGAAACCTACAAATATGAGATCATTCCTTCTGCATCAAAGCAGTTTAATATAGTTAAGGGGCTTCTTAACCGGGATGATGTGAAGACAATCTATGTCTGCACAGACTCGGGGCGCGAGGGAGAATATATCTACAGGCTTGTGGATATGATGGCCGGCGTTGGTAATAAAAAAGAAAAAAGAAGAGTATGGATAGATTCCCAGACGGAGGAGGAAATTCAAAGAGGCATCAGAGAAGCAAAGCTTCTTTCGGAATATGATAATCTTTCGGATGCGGCATATCTTCGTGCGGAGGAAGATTATCTGATGGGTATCAATTTTTCCAGAGCTCTGTCTCTTAAGTATTCCTATACCGTAAAGGATTATCTCGGACTTGACAAATGTGTCATAGCCGTGGGCCGCGTCATGACCTGCGTACTCGGAATGATAGTTAAGAGAGAAAGGGAGATAAGGGAATTTACTCCTACGCCCTTTTACAGAGTAGTCGCAAGGCTTGGTGACGGCACTGAAACGGATTTTTCCGAAGAAAATGATGAGGACGGTGACTCTAAAGCAGACGGGAAGTCAAATGAAGCAAAAAATGACGACAGACGACCCGAGGCGGAATGGAGAGCGGTAAAGGGAAGCAGGTATTTCGAACATCCGTCACTTTATAAAGAAAACGGATTTAAGAAAAAGGAAGATGCGGAGAAACTGGTAAAAGAATTCGAGGACGACGGGAAGCCTTATTTTGTAACCGTGGATAAGGTGGAAAAGAAGACCGAGAAAAAGAATCCGCCGCTTTTATATAACCTGGCGGAGCTTCAGAATGAATGCTCTAAGTTTCTTAAGATCAGTCCTTCAGAGACACTTGAGATAGTGCAGGAGCTTTATGAAAAGAAGCTCGTAACTTATCCCAGAACGGATGCGAGAGTTCTTTCGACAGCCGTTGCAAAAGAAATCCATAAGAACATTCAGGGGCTTACAAAGTATGATAAGGTGGCACCCTACGCGCAGGCTCTGATTCAGTATGAAGGCTATAAAAACATTTCCAAATCAAGATATGTAAATGACAAGCAGATAACGGACCATTATGCCATCATCCCTACGGGACAGGGACTCGGAACTCTTCCGGGGTTAAATTACACAAAGGCAAAGGTTTATGAGATGATCGCCAGGCGTTTTATGGCCATATTCTTTTCGCCTGCAGAATATAAAAAGCTGACTATCACATTTGACAAGACGGGCGAAAAGCTTTTCTACAGCTCCAGAGTTCTTGTTAAGCCGGGATATCTGAATATCATAAATGCATTTGATAAAAAGAAGGGTGACGAAGGAGCGTTTTCCGATGAAAATGCTCCGGAATCCGGCAGTGAGTCAGAAACGAACGGTACTTCGGGAGAAGCATCCGGCAAAGACACATTTAAGCCCGATGAACTGAAAAAGGGTGACAAGGTGCCTGTCAGTGCCTTTGTGATCAAAGAAGGTGAGACTTCACCGCCCAAGAGATACACCTCCGGTACGCTTATCCTTGCAATGGAAAATGCAGGGCAGCTGATAGAGGATGATGATCTGAGAGAGCAGATAAAGGGAAGCGGTATCGGAACCTCCGCAACAAGAGATTCCATTATCACGAAGCTTATCAATAATAAATATATTTCGCTTAACAAAAAGACTCAGGTCGTAACGCCTACATTTCTGGGCGAGATAATAACCGATGTAGTCACTTATTCCATAACCGGACTGCTTAAGCCGGAGCTTACCGCAAGCTGGGAAAAGGGACTTTCGGGGGTTGCCGACGGAAATATTACCAAGGAAGAGTATATTTCGAAAATGTCGGATTTTGTTATCAAATACACAAACTATGTCAAGGGACTGAATAATCAGAACAATATGAGATATCTGTTTGACAGGACTAAACCGTATTATACTAAGAAAAAATAAAAAACAAGGAGGCTTCATATCAAGCATGGACATTTATGAGGAACTTACGATAAAGGCAAATTATGATCTGTCTCACACTGCGGCGGAGCCGCTTCTGTCCGGGCTGACATACCCGTGGGAGGCGCTTCCCGAGATAGGAGACTTTATCAAAAAACTCGGTGAGACTTTGGGTGATGATTATGAAAAAAGAGGTGAAAATGTCTGGATACATAAGACAGCCAAGGTTTTTGATTCGGCATATATAAACGGACCTGCCATAATCGGGGAAGGAACGGAGGTAAGACAGTGCGCATTTATCAGAGGTAATGCGCTTGTCGGAAAAAACTGCGTAGTCGGTAATTCGACTGAGCTTAAGAATGTCATACTTTTCGATAATGTACAGGTGCCCCATTATAATTATGTAGGAGATTCGGTGCTGGGTTATAAATCACACATGGGAGCAGGCTCTATTACATCAAATGTCAAGTCCGACAAAACACTTGTAGTTGTCAAAGGATACGGTGAATACGAAGCAATAAGGATAGAGACCGGACTTAAGAAATTCGGCGCTATGCTGGGCGACTTTGTTGAGGTCGGCTGCAACAGCGTGCTTAATCCCGGAAGTGTTATAGGTAATAATACTAATATTTATCCTCTTTCGCCTGTCAGAGGTTTTGTGCCTGCCAACAGTATCGTAAAGACCGGAAATGAGATTGTGACGAAGCATAAATAAGCAAAAAATATGACATATATTTGATGAAGCTAAACTATCGTTTTTTGCGAATGAAATCGCATTAAATCAGAAACAATTATAAAAAGAAAAAGGAGAAAATAATGATCCGTAAATTAATAGATGGGATAAAAAAGAAAAATGCACCTGTAGTTGTAGGACTTGACCCTCAGCTTTCATTTCTTCCGAAATTTCTGCTGGATGCGGCAATAAAGGAAAAGGGGGGAAGTCTTGAGGCTGTTTCTGACGCGGTATTTGAATATAATAAGGGAATCGTGGATGCCGTATATGACATTGTTCCCGCTGTTAAGCCTCAGATAGCAATGTATGAGCAGTTCGGAATACCCGGAGTAATTGCATTCAAGAAGACAGTTGATTATTGCAAGGAAAAAGGACTTGTGGTAATAGGCGATATAAAAAGAGGAGATATAGGCTCCACCTCTGAGGCGTATGCTATCGGTCATATCGGTAAAATCCAGGTTGGAAATGAAACATTTGCACCCTTCGACGAGGATATGGTCACTGTAAATCCTTATCTCGGTACTGACGGAGTTAAGCCCTTTGTGGATGTTTGTAAGAAGAATGACAAGGGAATGTTTGTGCTTG
>CACYCJ010000198.1 GCA_902772925.1 uncultured Lachnospiraceae bacterium | reverse complement strand
TTTCTATACACTCAGTAAGAATAAATGTACCGTACTTGGTGATATCGGATGCTATACACTCGGTGCAGTGGCTCCTCTTTCGGCTATTGAGATGACTCTTTGCATGGGAGCATCCATTAGTGCGGTTCACGGCTTCAATAAAGCTGGTGACGGACAAAATGAAGGAAAAACAGTTGCGGTTATCGGTGATTCCACATTTATGCATTCGGGAATGACCGGACTTGCAAATATAGCATATAATCAGTCGGATTCTACCGTTATCATTCTCGATAATTCCATTACCGGAATGACCGGACATCAGCAGAATCCCACCACAGGCTATAATATCAAGGGTGATCCGGCAGGAAAGATCGACCTTGAGGCACTTTGCAGGGCAATGGGCTTTGAGAGAGTAAGAGTTGTCGATCCGTATGATTTAGAGGAATGCGACAAGGCAATAAAGGAAGAGCTTTCGGTAAAGGCTCCTTCGGTCATAATCTCAAGACGCCCCTGCGCACTCCTTAAATATGTTAAGCATAACCCTCCGCTCCATGTTAATACGGATAAATGCGTCGGCTGCAAGATGTGTATGAAGATCGGATGTCCCGCTATATCCATAAAGGACGGAAAGGCTCACGTTGATCCTACTCTCTGCGTAGGCTGTAACCTTTGTACTCAGATGTGTAAGCTTAATGCATTTGAGGGAGTTAAAGAGACTCAGCCTGCACAGGTAAATATTCCGGAAAAGAATTAATAACGGGGAGGGAATGAAATGGAAACAAAAAATGTAATGATCGTCGGTGTAGGCGGACAGGGCTCCCTTCTCGCAAGCAAGCTTCTCGGAAGGCTTCTTCTCGATGAGGGCTATGATGTAAAGGTATCAGAGGTACATGGAATGTCTCAGAGAGGCGGAAGTGTTGTTACCTATGTCAGATACGGAGATAAAGTATATTCGCCCATAATAGATAAAGGCGAAGCGGATTATATAGTATCCTTTGAACTGCTTGAGGCTGCAAGATATGTGGAATATCTGAAGCCGGACGGACAGATAGTAACAAATATTCAGCAGATAGATCCGATGCCCGTAATAACGGGAGCAATGAGCTATCCCGAAATGCTGGTAGAAAAAATGAGAGCTGCAGGCGCAAAGGTAGACGCAATCGACTGCCTTTCTCTTGCGGAGCAGGCAGGCTCTGCCAAGGCTGTAAATATAGTACTTATGGGAAGACTGTCACATTATTTCGATATGGACGAAGAGGTCTGGATGAAGGCTATGGAAGCGGTTGTTCCTCCGAAGTTCATTGAACTTAACAAGAAAGCATTTGAACTCGGAAAGAATGCTTAAGTTATATTCAAAATCTGCTCGCTTTGATTTGAGTAATTATAAAAAACCTTAACGAGTTATTATTAAGATAAGGAGAAGAAAAAATGGAGCGTTATTTTCAACCGGACATCGAGACGGCTTCAAGAGAACAACTTACGGAAATTCAAAATGAAAAGCTTTTGAAACAGGTAAAGCATGTATGGGACAATGTGCCTTACTATCGCAAAAAAATGGAGGAGAAAGGTGTGACGCCCGATGATATCAAATCCATCGACGATCTTCACAAGCTTCCTTTTCTTTCAAAAGCGGATTTAAGGGAAGCTTATCCATACGGACTTGCGGGAGTTCCCATGAAGGACTGCGTGAGGATACATTCCACATCAGGAACCACAGGTAAGAGAGTAGTTGCATTTTACACACAGGAGGATATCGATCTTTGGAGCGATTGTACTGCCAGAGCTCTTGTAGCAGCAGGCGCAACCAAGGAGGATGTTGTTCAGGTATCATATGGTTACGGACTTTTTACCGGTGGTGCGGGACTTGACGGCGGAAGCCATAAGGTCGGATGTCTTACGGTTCCCATGTCATCGGGAAATACCGAAAGACAGGTGATGTTCATCAAGGACCTTAATGTGTCTATTTTATGCTGTACGCCTTCGTATGCCGCATATCTTGCGGAGTCTATGAAGGAGATGGGAATGACACCCGACGATATACCTCTTAAAGCCGGAATTTTCGGTGCTGAGGCATGGTCTGAAGAAATGCGTCAGGATATAGAAAAGTCCCTCGGAATCAAGGCATATGATATCTACGGACTTACCGAGCTGTCGGGTCCCGGCGTTGCATTTGAATGCTCCGCTCAGCAAGGTATGCATATCAATGAGGATCATTTCATAGCAGAGATCATCGATCCTGATACGGGAGAGGTTCTTCCCGAAGGATCACAGGGTGAACTTGTATTTTCTTCACTCGACAAAAAAGGATTTCCGCTTCTCAGATACAGAACCAAGGATATCTGCGTGCTTACTAAGGAAAAATGTGCCTGCGGTCGTACGCATGTCAGAATGGCTAAGCCCAGAGGACGTTCGGATGATATGCTCATCATAAGAGGCGTAAATGTATTCCCGTCACAGATAGAGACAGTTCTTCTCAACCTCGGATATCCCGCAAATTATCAGATAATCGTTGACCGTGTCAACAATACGGATACACTTGATGTTCATGTAGAAATGACTCAGGAAATGTTCACTGATAAGATGAGTGAAGTAACAAAGAGACAGAAGGAGATAGTAGCCGGACTTAAGTCAATGCTCGGTCTCAAGGCAACAGTAACACTTGTTGCTCCCAAGAGCATTACCAGAAGTGAAGGCAAGGCTGTAAGAGTTATTGATAACAGAAAGCTTTATTAAAAAAAGGGGGTACTTATTATGGCGGTTAAGCAGGTTTCTATATTTGTAGAAAATAAACCGGGCAGAATGTATGAAATGACCAAGGTTCTGGCTGATAATAACATAGACATGAGGGCACTTTCTCTTTCGGAGACTGAGGGCTTCGGTATTGTAAGGATCATAGTTGATGATGTATATGACACAGCTACCATCCTTAAGGATGCAGGCTATATCAACAAGATCAATCATGTTGTGGTAGTTTCAATCCCCGATGAACCCGGCGGACTTTCAAAGGTGCTCGGAATACTCAATGATGAGGGCATCAACATTGACTATATGTATGCTATTCTCGGAGGCAAGGCGGCTAACGAGGCACTTATGGTATTCCGTGTGGATGATTACAAGAAAGCTGAAATCGAACTTCG
>CACYCJ010000197.1 GCA_902772925.1 uncultured Lachnospiraceae bacterium | reverse complement strand
GAGCTATCGATCCTGTATATGCACATAAGGAAACAGAAGAAGCAAAACCGGAGAAGAAAAAGTTTAAGTTATTTGGGGGTAAAAACTGATGGATGCAAATGAGGTAATGGCGAAAACAATGAAGAAGATCGGTATCCGAATGGGACTGATCATGAATACATTTAACACGATAATATTCAGTACCATAGGTACACTCAGTTCGGGACATTTTTCATGGAAAATGTGGTTTATAGGTGCGGTTATCGGCTGGATAACAGGTGCTATAATCACTACGATAATCCCGCCCAAGAAGGTTCAGGATTGGGTGCTTAATAAAGCAAATACCACACCCGAAACATTTAAGGGAAGGATTCTTGCTTCTCTTGCTACCAATATGATCGTTATGCCCGTTATGACGATTGTTATGGGACTTTGTATGCCTCTTATGTCTGCAAAGGGTATTGAACGCAGTATCGCACAGACAGAAAAAGAGCTTGCGGCACTTCAGCAGCAGCAGTCAGCACTTGTAGCTCAGAGAGACGAGCTTCAGGGCAAGTATGATGCAATGCAGATTGAGATAGATGATCTTCAGGTTAAAATTGACGAAGCTAAGTCACCCGGAGAGGCAGAGCCGCTTAAGGGTGAGCTTGAAGGAAAGAAAGCAGCACTTGCTGAGATGGAATCCGGCATAAATGAAATGCAGGGTGGCATTAACGAGATGCAGGGCGGCATCGACGGTATGACGAAGAGTATAGAAGAGCGTCAAAATGCCGTGACCGGAATCAAGAAATCTCTTCCCAAAACATTGCCGCTGTCAGCACTTCTTATGACATGTATAGGTATCGTTTTAGGATTCATTTTCCAGCCTATATTTATGAAGCTGGTTATGAGAAGCGTTTTAGGAAAGGATGCACCGCAATAAAACGGTTGCGTGATGCGACAGCGGAGCGGCTGCGAGATGCGGTAGCGGAGCGGCCGTATGGAAATAATAGTTACAGAGTGATTTATAATACGGGTGGCATAGGGATTCCTTGCCACCTTTTTATACTGTAAACAAAGCCGGTTGTAGTAATACAACCGTTGTTTGTATCTCTATCTATGCTGCCCTATACAGCACAATACTTTTACAGCAAATAGTAATAAAGCTGGAATTATTACGGTTATAAAGCTGCCTGGGACGCAAAAGCAATAAATCGGCGGAAAAATACTGAAAATTATTGCTTTTTCGGATTATACAATGCGTCGTGAAGCACAAAAAGCAATAAATCGGCGGTAAAATACTGAAAATTATTGCTTTTTCGGATTATACAATGCGCCGCGAAGCACAAAAAGCAATAAATCGGCGGTAAAATACTGAAAATTATTGCTTTTTCGGATTATACAGCGCGTCGTGAAGCACAAAAAGCAATAAATCGGCGGTAAAATACTGAAAATTATTGCCTTTTCGGATTATACAATGCGTCGTGAAGCACAAAAAGCAATAAATCAGCGGTAAAATACTGATAATTATTGCTTTTTCGGATTATACAGCGCGTCTCGAAGTAAAAAAGCAATAAATCTGCAGTAAAATACCGGGAATTATTGCTTTTCGATTTACCGGATGGTAGAACAGATATAATAGTACGACATGGGAACTGCTCATGACTTTGTTCACAGTCTGTACGGGTGGCATAGGGATTCCTTATGACCGAAGGAGTAAATATTGGATTACAAAGTCGAAGTCATAAAAAGCCGAAGAAAGACTATTTCTGTAGAGGTAAGACCGGATATGAGAGTCATTGTCCGGGCACCAAACAGGATGCCGAAAAAAGAAATATTGAAATTTGTGTCGGAAAAGCAGGACTGGATTGAAAAGCATCTAAAAAAAATGCAGGAGCAGATTAAAAATCAGCCTGATGTTGAAGGCTTTACAGCTGGTGAGATAAATGATCTTGCAGACCGTGCACTTTTGTATTTTCCGCCTCGTGTAAAGGAATATGCAGATAAAATAGGTGTGACCTACGGAAGAATCACCATCAGAAATCAGCGGACAAGATGGGGAAGCTGCTCATCCGACGGAAACCTGAATTTTAACTGTCTTCTTATGATGCTTCCGGAAGAGATAAGGGACTATGTTATAGTACATGAGCTGTGTCACAGAAAAGAGATGAACCATTCTCCGAAATTTTGGAAGGAAGTTGAAAAGTACTGCCCTGAATATAAAGCGTTAAAAAAGAGATTAAAGGACGAAGGCGAGATATTGATGCTGAAATTGGAAAAATGACAACAAGGAAATGACAGATTGAGAAAAAGGCAGATTGAGGAAATAGAGGATGAAAAAAGAAGAAAAAACAAATGTAATGCGTGTGCTGGATGGCAAGAAGATTTCATATGAAAGCCATTCGTATGAGCCGGATGCTACTATGAGTGGTGAAGAAATTGCAAAAATACTGGGTGAGAATCCCGAGAAGGTATTTAAGACTCTCGTGACACAGGGAAAGTCCGGTGCATATTATGTGTTTGTAGTACCTGTTGAAGCAGAGCTTGATCTTAAGAAAGCTGCGAAGGCAGCGGGTGAGAAGGCGGTCAGTATGATCAAGCAGAAAGAACTGCTTCCTCTTACGGGATATGTACACGGAGGTTGCTCACCGATCGGGATGAAGAAAGCTTTTCCGACTTTTATACATGAAACAGCTACCGGCTTTGACAAGGTATTTGTGAGTGCGGGCAAGGTCGGATTTCAGATAGAGCTCTCACCGGAAGATCTTATCAAAGTTGCAAGGTGTACAGCGGCCGATATTGTATAGATGCGAAGCAGCAGCTTAATGCGGATTAACATCAAGAGTGAATCGTTCAACGATTTGATAGAGTTGAAAAAGCTAAAAAGGATATAAACGATATGACTACAAGAGAAGAAGTTCTTGAATTTGGGCTTATGTTTCCGGATACTTACCGGGATGCACCGTTTCATGATGATAATTGGCAGCTTGTGAGATACAAAGGAAATAAGAAAGCTTTCCTTTGGACATATGAAAGAGACGGGTTTATTAATATAAATGTGAAGGTTGACCCGGACATGGCGTATTTCTGGCGTGCTGCTTATGAGTCTGTAATTCCCGGATATCATCAGAATAAAGTACATTGGAATACTGTTATCCTCGACGGGTCTGTTCCGGACAGGGCTGTGAAGATGATGATAGAGCAGAGCTATAATCTGATAAGTGATAGCCCTACAAAGCGAATTTATGAAGCTGTTAAGATGATTCCTTATGGCAGGGTTGCAACATATTCCCAGATAGCTCGTATTGCAGGTAACAGTAAAATGTCACGTGCAGTCGGAAATGCGCTTCATAAAAATCCGGATCCTGATAATATTCCATGCTTCAGAGTTGTTGACGCAAATGGCGAGCTTGCCGGTGGATTTGCCTTTGGAGGCGCCGAGGTACAAGCAAAACTTCTCATGGCAGAAGGGGTTGTTGTTGAAGATAACAAGGTTGATCTCAGTGTATATCAGTGGGATGACTCGGCGGAAAAACTGAAGTGATAAATCGGTAGAATGAGTCGATGGGAAAGGGGAAGCTTATGCTTAAAACTGAAAGATTAATCTTACGCAGCTGGGAAGAAAGCGATGCGGAGAGTTTATTCGAATACGCTTAGGACCCGGATGTCGGACCTATTGCGGGCTGGCCTCCTCATAAAAATATTGAGGAAAGCCTTGATGTTATAAGGAATGTTTTTAACGGCAAGGAGGCATATGCCATTTGCCTGAAAAACGACAATAAAGCAATCGGCGCAATCGAACTTAAACTAAACGGTCATACCGATATGACCGAGAGTGACGATGAATGTGAACTCGGATACTGGATCGGCAAGCCTTTCTGGGGGCAGGGTCTAGTGCCCGAGGCGGCAAGAGAAATTCTGCGACACGCATTTGAGGATATAGGTATGGCAAAGGTTTGGTGCGGTTACTACGAAGGTAATACCAAGTCGAAGCGTGTTCAGGAAAAACTTAAGCTTAGGTACAATTGGAAGTCTGAGGGAGTAGATGTTCCGCTGATGAATGAAAAAAGAACCGGATATGTTAACAGTATTACAAAGAATCAGTGGCAATGGGACAGAATGCGTGAAGCGGCAATGTCAGTCAGAAATGAGCGAAAGATATCCGAGTATGTCACTTGTGGTGAGGTTTCTGCGGCCATTCTGTCCGGCAGCGGAAAAATCTATACCGGCGTTTGCATCGATACATGCTCCACATTGGGAATCTGTGCGGAACGAAATGCAATCTTCAATATGATCACAAACGGAGAGCAGGAAATAGAAAAGGTAATCGCAGTCCTGCCCGACGGTTCAAGCGGAGCACCGTGCGGAGCGTGCAGAGAGCTGATGGTACAGCTGATGCCTGGGAAATATAAAAGCGTTGAGATCATGATGGACTATGAACAGGAAAGGATTGTAACTCTCGGTGAGCTGACTCCCGAGTGGTGGATATGATCCGGTGTCGCCGACGAGGCGGCCACATGACAGATCAATATTCCCGCAGGCGGAATCAGGAAGGGATATATCCCTTATGAAAATGGTCTGCATATAGATTAAGAAAGATATAATATGGCATCCGGAAAAGATTATGCGCTTACCTTCGGTCTTCGGTTTTCGGCGGAAAATATACGCCGGGCAGGGGAAGACCTCTGGGATATTGCAGCGTCAGCCGCTTTATTATCTCACAGGATAATGCTATAATCAGCCTATATATTTTCGGGGTTAAGAGGTAGTGTTATGAGCTTTTTGTTTGTGGCGCTTGGTGGTGCTCTTGGAGCAGTATCAAGGTATGCAATCAGTCTGATACCGGTAAAAACACAGTTTCCGATACTTACACTGGTAACTAATATACTTGGCGCGATCCTGATAGGATTTATAGTTGGAATAACCGATAAAAAGGGAGATTTATCACCCAATATGGTGCTCTTCTGGAAGACGGGAGTATGTGGGGGATTTACTACCTTCTCGACATTTTCACTTGAAGCTTATAATTTGTTTGAGAGTAAAGCATATGCGCTTGGAGGCTTATATGTGGCATTGAGTGTTTGCTGTTGCATTTTCGGTATCCTCTTAGGGAAGAAGCTGGCAGGGGTTACAGGATAGAGTAATAAGGATAGGTCAGAAAACATGGGGAAACAAGAAAAGTTTCATTGGAGAATTTATAAAGATGGAAAAGAAGCTTGTCGAGATATTTGAGTGGATGCACCGTCACCCCGAGCTCTCATTGAAAGAGTATAAAACAACAGAATTTATAAGAAATATTCTTCTTGATAATGGGATTCGCCTGTTGGATACAAAGCTTCAGACCGGT
>CACYCJ010000196.1 GCA_902772925.1 uncultured Lachnospiraceae bacterium | reverse complement strand
TGTATAAAACTCGGCTTTGGAGAATGGTGGTACAACGCCACCCATCTTCTTATACTCGGAATGATCTGGGCAGTACACGAAAAAAAGATCACAGATGTCATAAAAAAGATATACTTCTTCATAACACCTGTGATCTGGATCATCTTTTTAACTCTGTTTTTTGTTAAATACTACAGATTATTGGAATTCCCGAATTTTCACATCATAGTAAAATTCTTCATCGACTTCTTCTTTGTACTGAGCATGCTGCTTTTCTTCTTAAAAGTAAAGATAGGAAACAAAGTACTCGGTTTTCTGGGAGATATTTCTCTTGAAATATATCTTGTCCAGGGTTTATTCATTATGCTTTTCAAAGGAAACCACATCGATATCGAAAATGATTTTCTGTACTGCGTCTGCGTCATAATACTGACGATCGTTCTTTCGTATCTGCTTCATCTTCTGTTTTCCGTTATAAGAAAAGCCGGCCGGATAAAAAGCAAAGCGGACATAACCGGGCAAAAATAATCTTATAGCTCCACCCTTTCGAAATCCGAAGCGGGATGCTTGCACCAAGGACATACAAAGTCCTCGGGAAGTGTTTCACCCTCGTATACATAACCGCATATCTTACATTTCCAAACGGTCTTACCCTTCTGTTCGGGCTTAAGATTCTCTTCTGCTACAGGCTTCTTTTTAATATTGTTCTGATAGTAATCATAAGTAGCTGAAGGATCATCGTTAAGAATGACAGCGTCAGTCACATCAGCAATAAAGAGCGTATGAGTGCCGAGCTCGACTGTATCTACGACCTTTCCGGAAATATAGGAGTTTGTGCCCTCCGTAATATAAGTAATACCGTTAGAAGCTCTGTCAAACCCGCTGAAGCCTTCAAATTTGTCCACATCTCTTCCTGACTGAAATCCGAATCTCTTAAAAAGATCAAAGCTTGCTTTTTCGCTTAATATCGAAATATTAAATACCCCCGAAGCAATCAGAAGATCATGTGTATGGTTAAGCTTATTTACGGCAAATGCAATCCGGTTCGGCTCTGTTGTAACCTGGATTGCGGTATTTGTAATGCATCCGTTATCCTTCTCCCCGTCTTTAACCGTTAGTACGAAAAGTCCGTAGGACAGCTTGTACATGGCGTTCTTGTCCATAGTGGCACCTCCTTGTTTACATCATGCTTTTTCCTCCCCCTATAAAGCATAAGCTATTTGGGGATTTTAATTTTACAGCGGTCGTTTACACCTTCATAATGAGCCCGCCGAACTATATTATAAAGCATTTTTTCGCTTATGTAAAAGGTATATATTTTTCATAAATTAATTATAAAAATGTTATAAATAAGTTGGCAAACATGCCATTTGCTGATATACTTAAATTTGGTTTTTTGTGTGCGGCAATCATAAAACACTATTAATGCTGTCCGAAAGAACTAATTCTATTTCAGGTGATAAGATTTTGGAAAACACAGTAAAAATCAGATTACGATTATTCTTCGGATCGGTGATCATTATATTTTTGGTAGCCGGTTTCCTTATAGTCTTAAATGTAAAAGAACCCTTTGAGTATACCAGGGTTCCTTTTGAAGTGCTTCTGATACTTACACTGATCGCATGCATCGCAATGGCTTTATTCTATATCAAGGGACCGGTTTTCGATATATCCGGCAAGCTTGAAAGTACAAACATCAATGCAATGCTTCTCACTGTGCTTATCATCATTCAGATAGCATTTTTATCTGAAATAATTTCCGTAAGAAACCAGATAATGAACCATGATATATATGAGGATATACAGCATGACATTGCCGTTATCGAAAAGGCAGATCCGAAGGATTATAATGAAGCCCTTAGGCAGCTATGTGCCGACTCGATTAAAAAAATATTCATATCAACCGAATACGGGACCGTATTATATTCCTCGGACAAATCGGATATAGGCAAAAATCTCGGAAATACCCGTTATGTCTATAATTTCCACAGACCTGACAGAATATGCTTTTATGTTGATAAAAGCTTTATTTACGAGCAGCTCAAAACAATCACACTGAACCTGCTTACTGTCCTGGTTACCTCGATATTTCTTTCGGTAGAAGCAATTCTTTTTATGCTAAGACTTATTTCAAAGAGTATCGAGAAAAAAATGCATAAGGGATCAATATCGGAAAGTGTATCTACTTCATCATACATTGATGAAAGCAACAGTTCTCTCACCGCATTCGGAAACTCGGACGTTCCTTCTTCTCTGTTTTATATACGGCAGATAGCATTTTTGTTTTATTTTTCCTCCAGACTGTCGTCTTCATTTATTCCGATACTGGCAAATTCGCTTCCGAATCCTTTCGGTAAGGTTTCAAGCGAGGCTGCGGCAGGTATGCCTCAGTCGGCCGAAACCCTGTTCACCTGTGCCGCTATTTTTATCACTGCGATCATCCTTGAAAAAAAAGGCTGGAAGCTTCCGTTTATGGCAGGTATCGGAATGGTTGCCGCCGGTACTTTCCTGTCCGGGTTCTCATTTAATCTTCCGATATACATATTATCCAGAGCTGTTGTCGGACTCGGATATGGTTTCTGCTGGATGACTCTCAGAAATCTTTCATTATTCGGAAAGAATAGTAAAGAGCAGCTGCTTGGTTTTGCTCTCCTTGATGCGGGAATATATGCCGGCATAAACTGCGGCACCTCCTTCGGTGCTATTCTTGCAGATGTATTCGGATATAAGGTCGTTTTTATCATCTCAGCCTGCTTAACGGCACTGATATCGACATTTATCCTCAGACTTGAAAATGCCCACCTGCAAAGACAAAACAATAATTCCGCTGGTTATGCCGATAACAGAAAGCTTCTTCCCCGAGATATGGTTGCGGCGATCCTGTTTGTTATATTTATGATCGCTCCTACGAGCATTGCCGCATCCTTTATAAGCTACTATCTTCCCATGTATTTTGAACGCATCGGAAAAAGCATCACGGATGTAGGACGAGCACAGATGGTTTACGGTCTGTTTGTTGTTTTTGCAGGGCCTTCGATTACAATGCTTATTTCGAAGTCCGGAGGCAAAATTCTTAAAAGAGCAAACTATGTGTATAATCTTTTGATTTCACTGGCCATAGCTATGCCGGCCTTCGGTACCGGATTACTGTTCCCGTTTATCGGTTCATCTGTTCTCGGAACTGCGGACAGCTTCGGCTTCGGGGTTCAAAACAGTTACTTTCTGGGACTTCCTGCCGTAAAAAAACTCGGGCCTTCAAAATCACTTTCAGTCCTTTCTTTTATTAAAAAGATGTTTGAAATGACCGGTCCGCTTATATTTGCATCCGCCATTACGCTGGGTTATCAGCAAGGCATTCTGGTTCTTACTTTTGTATTTGCAACCATGGTCGTACTTTATGCAATCTTTGCATTTTTCTATGAAAAAACCAAAGTAAAGCGTCACTAATGCTCTGCCGGAGGTATCATGACAGTAAGTGTAGTATATGGAGGGACTCCCGAAGAATGCGGTCCTTCAAAAAAGAATGCCGAGGACATTTCCGAAGCATTAATATCAAAAGGTTACAATGTCATTCTGATGGAATTTCAGAAGGATATTATTCATATTCTTAAAGAAAACGGAACCGATGTGGTTTTCTTATGCGTTCAGGGAAAGGGTTACGGAGACGGAACCTTCCAGGGAATGCTTGAGGCTGAAGGAATACCCTTTACCGGAAGCTCTATGAGAGCTGCCAGTTTAATAAATGATAAAATACTATGCAAGATGGTATTTGACCACTATAATATACGTACTCCCAAGTGGGATATACTCATAAAAAGATCCTACGACTGGAAAAGCTTTCCATATGACAGCTTCGGTTATCCGTTTGTTGCCAAAGCTCCTACACAGGGCGGAAGCTTCGGAATAGAGCTTATAAAAAGCAGTGACGATCTGCCACTTATAGAAAACGTGTTTAAATACGACAGTCCTATCCTGCTTGAGAAATATATTGACGGTTATTTTTACACAATCGGTATCTATGAGGGAAAAAACGGCCTCGTTACTCTCCCGCCGGTTGAAGGTGTTGATATCGATCATAAAGAGGGTGAGCTTATCGGCTTCACCGGAAAATACAGCATAAGAAAAAGCAATCTTAGCGGCGAGCTTGAGGCAACACTCAAGGATATTGCCAAGAAGGTATTTAAGGCAACATCATCATTCGGGTATGGCCGGGTCGATTTTATGATCGACAAAAATGATTCTACCCCTTATGTACTTGAAACAAATGCGGTGCCGGGTCTTAAACGATCAAGCCTCATGCCGCTCGCAGCAAAAGGTGCAGGCATAGTTTACGAAGATATGATTGAAGATATATTAAAGACTGCTTTTAAGCATCGGAGGAAATGATCATGTTCAAAAACATGAAAATCAGCATCAAGATTCTTTTGGTCATCATTACGATGTCTCTCGGATCTCTGATAATAGTATTTGCAGCTTCATATTATTTTATGAATTACATGGTTAATGAGTTTCAGACAACCAACCTGACTCTCGGACTGAATTTTACGGATCTGAGTAAGGAATCTCTGCTCGAGCAGACTGAGTATTATCTGGAAATGCTTGTTACAAAGCAGGCGGACACAGCTAATGATGAACTCTATCTTGTAAACAGGAATGTAACGGAGGCTGCCGATTATACTCATAGTCTTTATATGGACAGTGATAATTTTGTCGGAAAGGAAATGCCCCGGCCTGATAAAACCACGGACGGAGTGGCCTGCCAGAAGTATTTCCTGGCAAAGGGTGTTAAGGAAACTCCCGCCGTTAAAAAGGAAGTAAGCATATTATCCAACTGCGAATACATGTTTGCAACTATCCTTAAAAACAACCCGAAAATGAATAATATATATATAGGAACAAAAAGCGGTATTTCCTACAGATACTCGAAATCCAATCTGTATAATCCGGATTATGATCCACGCGAACGCGACTGGTATAAGACTGCCATGTCAATGCCCGATCATCTGATATGGCTTCCCACATATCTTGATTCTTACGGAAACACCTGTATTACCGCTGCCATTACCTACAGAGACGAATCAGGAAAGGTTGCGGGAGTAGTCGCTTCGGATATCTCACTGCAGGATCTTGTAAACGAAGTAACAAGCCTTCAGCTCGGAGAAACCGGCACCTGCTTCATGCTTGACGAAAACTATAATTTTGTAGCTCATCCCGACATGGGAAAAGAAAACTTTGATAATAACATAAGAAACTATTTCCCTGATAACACCTTTATAAGCGCCCTCGCAAAAGACCCCTGGGGCGTTATGGAGACCACCTACAATGGAAAGGAGTGCTATCTTGCATATTCCAAACTAGTCGAAACCGGATGGTTTTTCTGCGCCAGCATAGAAAAAGATGAGATAACCGAGCCGGCCAGACTTGCAAGGGATGACGGATATCGTCTCACACAGAATTCTCAGGACAATATGCAGGCAATACTTTTTAATGTATTTAAGCTCTTCATGATCTATTTTGCCATTGTCGGAATCCTGATAGTAATAATATCATTTACGGTTTCAGGAACTATCACCAGGCCCATACAAAGGCTCACAAAAAGCATTCAGAGCATCGGTGAAGGTAACTTTGATCATAAGATAATGGTAGAATCAGGCGACGAAGTAGGACAGCTTGCAAGAAAATTCAATAATATGCAGGATGACCTGAAGGCATATATGGAAAACATAACACAGGTCACAGCAGAAAAGGAAAAGATTCAGACAGAGCTTTCGGTCGCTGCCAGGATCCAGGAGGATATGCTTCCGAACATATTCCCCGCATTCCCCGACAGAACCGATATCGAGCTGTTTGCTTCAATGGATCCCGCTAAAGAGGTCGGTGGAGATTTCTATGACTTCTTCCTGGTTGACAAGGATCATCTGGCACTGGTCATTGCCGATGTTTCCGATAAAGGTGTTCCGGCTGCACTTTTCATGGTCATCGCCAAAACACTTATCAAAAACCACGCTCAGACATCTTCGACTTTTTCACCTGCAGAGGTCCTGACAAAGGCAAACAATCAGCTTTGCGAAGGAAATGAAGCATCACTTTTCGTAACTACATGGTTTGCCATCATTGATCTGAAAACAGGAAAAGGTCTTGCCGCAAACGCCGGTCATGAGCATCCTGCCCTTCGAAGAAAGGATGGCAAATATGAGCTCATTACATACAGGCACTCTCCTGCCGTTGCTGTCATGGAAGGAATGAAATTTACCGAACACGCATTTCAGCTTTATCCCGGTGATTCGATATTTGTATACACTGACGGTGTTCCTGAAGCATCAAATAAAGAAAAGGAGCTGTTCGGTTCGGACAGAATGATCGAGGCGCTTAACATTGAACCTGATGCACCACCCGAAATAGTTATGAGAAATGTAAGAAAAACCATCGACGAATTTGTCGGCGATGCACCTCAGTTTGATGACATGACAATGCTCTGCTTCAGATATAAATGTAATGAATAGTAAAAAACAAATCCCGATACACTTTCAATCAAGGAAGCTGTATCGGGATTTATTTTATTTCTTTATATCGTTTTCAGCGAAGGCCTGAATCCGGCTTTTTTTATATTTCTTAAACCTGTTATCTATTATGGCGTCTCTTATCTCACTCATCATATTATTGTAAAAATACAGATTATGCAGCACACAGAACCTCATGCCCAGCATTTCTCCGGCCTTCAGCAAATGTCTGATATATGCTCTGGAATACCTTCTGCAGACAGGGCACGAGCATTCGGAGTCTATAGGCTCATTATCCGTCTCATATTTTACATTAAACATATTGAGCTTACCGCGGGATGTATATACATGGCCATGCCTTCCGTTTCTGCTGGGATAGACACAGTCGAAGAAATCCACTCCTCTGTCAACTGCCTCAAGTATATTCTGCGGTGTTCCGACTCCCATAAGGTAGGTAGGCTTTTCTTTCGGAAGATACGGTACTGTCACATCAAGTATGTGATACATTTCCTCATGTGTCTCACCGACCGCAAGTCCGCCTATGGAGTATCCGGGCAGATCCATTTCAGATATTATCTTCGCATGCTCTATCCTAATATCATCTATAACGCCACCCTGATTGATACCGAACAGAAACTGATTTTTATTAACGGTATCTTCTCTTCCGTTCAGTTCATCCATTTTAATCTTACATCTTTTGAGCCATCTGGTGGTCCTGTCTACAGACGCCCTGATATACTCATCATCCGCCTTTGAAGGCGGGCATTCATCAAAAGCCATGGCTATGGTCGACCCGAGATTTGACTGTATTTCCATACTTTCCTCGGGTCCCATAAAGATCTTTCTGCCGTCAATATGGGAGTTAAATGTGACGCCCTCTTCCTTTATCCTTCTGAGACCCGCAAGCGAAAACACCTGAAATCCGCCCGAATCCGTAAGGATGGGTTTGTTCCACGTAGTAAATTTGTGAAGTCCTCCCATCTGCTTAACTATATTATCTCCCGGTCTTACATGGAGATGATATGTATTGCAAAGCATTACCTTCGTATTTATCTGTTCAAGATCATAAGCAGAAACAGCCCCCTTTATGGCTGCGGCTGTTCCCACATTCATAAAGACGGGCGTTTCTATATTTCCATGTGGAGTTTCAAAGATAGCTGCTTTGGCATTTCCTTCCTTAGCTATTAGCTTGTACATTTAATGCTCCTTTTTCCGAAAGCATATTATGAGTCGGATTCTCCGAGCGTTACCGTAACCTCCTGATCTTCATAATAGCCTCTTGAATTTGCTCTGTAGGCCCTGATGACAACCTCATCTCCTGCGGACCTTTCCTTTATCAGCTGCTCAAGCTCTTCTCTTGAGCTTACATCCTGACCATCGAAATTATAAATGATATCTCCTGATGAAAGTCCTGCCTTTTCTGCCGGAGAGCCCTCATAAACGGTCTTGATATAGACTCCGGTAGGGAATCCGTATACCTGATTATAATTTTGGTCTATTGTAACTGCAGCTATGCCGAGATATGCCTGTCCCTTGTTTTCTCCTGTGATTATATCATCTATAGCCTGCATAGCGGTATTAATGGGTATTGCAAAGCCGACACCCTCTATAGAACTGTCCACATACTTGGAGTTGGTTATTCCGATAACCTCACCGCTTGAATTAACAAGCGCACCGCCGCTGTTTCCGGGATTGATGGCCGCATCTGTCTGGATAAATGTTCCGTCGTGGCTTGAGATAGTCCTGTTTAATGCACTTACATATCCGACTGTAACGGACTGTCCTATTCCGAGTGCATTACCCATCGCTATTGCAGCCTCACCGACCTTAAGAGAATCTGAGTTACCGATAGCTGCTATCGATATATCCTCCAATGTATCGGCTGTCAGATCGGTCAGCGGTATCTCTATAACTGCTATATCCAACTCCGAATTATAACCTTTTACATTTGCATTTACAAGTGTTCCGTCATTAAATCCAACGCTTATCTCGGTTGCCCCCTGGATAACATGATAGTTTGTAGCTACATACAACGCGTCATCTGTTTTTCCTACTATGATCCCGGAACCGGCTCCGCTGGATTCCTGCTGATAGGTCTGGAAGAAATACTGATATGTTGTCGTCATCTTTGTATTGATAGATACGATAGCAGGCTGAACCTTGGCCGCTATTTCGGATACATCGTTTAAACCGCTTATCTTTGACGGATCCACCGATACGGTATCTATCTTCCCTGATCCGGATGTTTCAGCTTCCTTTGATATCTCCTGATCAGCCTTGTATTTTCCTGTGAGTCTGGATATACCATAGTTAATACCTCCGAATGTCGTTCCGGCAACAACACCGAAAACAAGTCCGAGTGCCACCGCTCTTCTGAAGGGATGCTTTACCGGAGTCTTCTTTTCTGTTTTTTTCTTAGAGCTGTTCTCTCCCATCCTTCCGGTTCCGGGAACATTTCTTTCGTACGCATTTGCTCCCGGTGTATTATGCATATTTGATCCGTTCGTTCCGGATGAATGATACATCGTCGATGAATTTGCTCCGGTCGCATTGTACATCGCCGATGTGTTTATTCCCTGTGAGCGATACATCGTCGATCCGTCTGCTTTGCTGTCTCTCATTGTAAAGTTCGGATTATAATCTCCGTATACGGAATCGGGGTTATACATTCTTTCGTTTCTGTTTTCTAAATCACTCATATCCAAGTCCTCCTTTAAGTTTATTTGCATAGAAAAATACACCCAATTTGTGTTTTTTGTGTGTTTATCCTATTTCAATTTAATGTTTAAGTTTTTAAAATATTATGTAAATAAACTTAAAAAAACCTTAAAAGACTTAACTTATACATTATTTTAATACGATAAATATAATAGGATGAGCTTAAGATACAAGCTCATCCCTGATTTCAATCTTTACATTTCCGTTTAAAAGCTCCGTAGTCTTCTTTTCAAAGTCTTCTCTATCTGCCTCCGGGATCATAATACCCAGACTCACCTTATCGGTAAATTCGGAATCGACGATCTTTGCTTCAAAGCCGGCAAGCATATTTTTGAATCTGTCCATATCCTTATATTCGATGACCAGTCCTGCGACTATCCTCTTTTTTACTTCCCTGATATGTGCCGCAGAAACCGCCGCCTTAGCCGCATCGGTATATGCTCTCATAAGCCCTCCCGTACCGAGGAGAGTACCTCCGAAATACCTTGTGACAACCACAACACAATCCGAAAGCTGCATTCCCGTAAGCACATTTAGTATAGGCCTTCCGGCTGTTCCCTGAGGCTCGCCGTCATCGGAGTATTTCATCACCTCCGAATTTCCGCCTATTATATAAGCGAAGCAGTTATGTCTGGCATCATAATGCTTTTTCTTAATGATACTTACAAATGCTTCAGCCTCCTCTGCCGTTTTTGCAGGTGAAGCATAACCTATGAATCTCGATTTTTTTTCTATGATCTCGCCGCTGCCCGGCTCATCAATTATCAGATACCCTTCAGGCATAATCAATTCCTTATTTAAGAAGCTTATTTAAGAAGCTTTTTTAATTCGTCCATAAATGTGTTTACATCCTTGAATTCTCTGTAAACGGATGCAAATCTGACATATGCGACCTCATCAAGTTCCTTTATCTTATCCATGGCTACCGTTCCTATATAGGAGCTTTCAACCTCCTTTGAGGAGTGATTAAAGATCTCCGCCTCGATCTCATCAACGCAGTTATCTATCTGTTCCATGGAAACCTCGGTTTTATAGCAGCTTCTGAGAACCCCCGCAAGAAGCTTATTTCTGTCATAAAGCTCTCTTGTACGGTTTTTCTTGATAACCATTATAGGTATCCGCTCAACCTTCTCGTAGGTGGTGAATCTCTTACCACAGGAATCACATTGTCTTCTTCTTCTGATAGAGGTATTGTCATCAGCCGGTCTTGAATCGATAACGCTAGTACTGTCAATACCACAATACGGACACTTCATTTTTTTCCTCCATACTCTTAAAATACGCTAAAACCCGGTTATGATCTCAGGCTCGCAGTCAGCCTTTTTACACAGATAAAGATTATAGGAAAGCACTTCATCCTTCGGAACCACATTATCATTGACATCTCTTATCATATCGAGGAGTACTTGCTCGGACATTTCAATATCCTCAGGTAAGATAAGCATTTCGTTGATGCTGGACGGAATTATATAAAACGCTCCTCCCATTTTCTCATATATGCGTTCAAGAGAACCCGGGTATACGATTGCCGCCGCCCCGTATTTGTAACAGGGATTGGTCACATAATAAAACGGGAATTCCATTTCCTCCAATTCGGGAAGAGGAGAAAACCCGGCAACGAAATTATCAAGCCTGTCGAAAACCAGCGGATAACGAAGTTCGGAATTTTCCTTTGCTTCCTTAAGTATATCCTCAGGTGTCACATTCCAAATCTCCAATAATGGATCCGTCACCAGCATACTTCCGTAACCGCACTCGGTATCCAGACCGCAGCGCGCGACAACGGCCAGATCGGACAACCTGTAATGCGGTGTAATCGACAAAAGCGACTCATTCCTTTCATAATTGATAAGCTCTATGAAAAGCCCGTCCCTAAGATTGTCGTAGTCGGTAATATCAACTCCGATATTTTCAAATGCCTGTATTACCCCGGCAGCTTCATATTCGATCTTTTCCTTTTTCATACTAATCCTTTCCGAAAAAAGGAGCCGATCACAATATAGTAACAGTCAACATAGATTATAAGAAGAAAAGGAAAAAATTTCAACAAAAGAAATAATACAATATGTTGCATTTTCAATATTCTTGACACTCAATCCCTATATGTTAAAATGGTGAGAGGTGTTTTTGCCCGAAATTATGATACTTACGGAAGGAAACTCATAATGAATTTATCAGAAAACAAAAAGTATATCGAGGACATAAAGAAAGTAGCGGAGCTCCCCTATGACTGGTCGTACTTCAAGGATAAAAGTATAATGATCACCGGAGCCACAGGAATGATCTTCAGTCTTTTCACGGATGTCCTTATGTTTAAGAATCTTCACGACGGTCTGAACTGTAAGATTTACCCTGTAAGCAGAAGCCTTAAAAAGCTTGAGGAAAGATTCCCCGATCATATAAAAAGTAATCTTTTTATCCCCGTCATAGCGGATATCGGAACTGATTTTTCGCTGACGGACAAAATTTCCGTCGATTACTTTATACACGGCGCGAGCAACACGCATCCGCTTGCTTATTCCACTGACCCCATCGGTACGATCACCACTAATATTGTTGTTTTGGAAAAGCTTCTAAGTACTCTTTCCTCCAGGAATATTAAAAGATTTGTATTTCTTTCATCTGTCGAGATATACGGCGAAAACCGTGGAGATACCGATAAATTCAGTGAGGATTACTGCGGCTATATTGACTGCAACACCATGAGAGCAGGTTATCCCGAATCAAAAAGATGCGGTGAAGCTCTCTGTCAGGCATATATTAAGCAAAAGAACATGGATATCGTCATTCCACGACTATCGAGAGTATACGGACCGACTATGCTGCCCACCGACACAAAGGCCATTTCTCAGTTTATAAAAAACGGAGTTTCGAAAAACGACATTGTCCTCAAGTCAAAGGGCGAACAGCTGTATTCCTACTCGTACGCTGCTGATGCCGTTTCCGGAGTTTTCTATGTTATGATATACGGTAAAAACGGCGAGGCCTACAACATCTGTGAGCCTTCCTCCGACATTACCCTTAAAGACTTGGCCGGTCTTATAGCAGAGCACGCCGGAACAAAGGTGATATTCGATTTACCGGATGCCACGGAAAAAGCAGGGTATTCAACCGCTACAAAGGCTACGCTTGATCCGTCAAAGCTGCTTTCGATCGGCTGGAAGCCTATGTTCCCGATTAAAGACGCATTACCCAGAACCATAGATATATTGGAAGAAAACAAATGAGCTCAAAAAATCTGCATATTACAAATGAAAAAGCAAAGGATCCCTTCCATATCCGGGTATTGAAGGACACCTACCGTTTTAAACAGAGAATAAAAAAATTCTGTTTTTTCAAGGTACTGATTCCTTTTAAATATAATATTGCCTGCATGAAGCCTATAGAGGATGACAAGGTTGTTTTTCTTGAGCTTCACAGTGCAAATCTGTCTGACAGCTACAAGCTTATTTTTAATGAGCTCATCAGAAATTATAAGCTTGATATCAGATGTCATTTTCTGCTTCAGAATACCGTAGACAAGGGAGAGCTTTACAGACGACAAACGGATCTGATAAAGGATATCGCTACGGCGAAGTACATTATATTTAATGACAGCTACAACTTCACGGGAGCTTTAAAAAGGAGAAAAGGCGCTCATATAATGAATATGTGGCACGCCTGCGGTGCATTCAAGAAATTCGGTTTTTCCACCGCCGACAAGCTTTTCGGAGCCAACCTTAAAGACCTTAAGGAATATCCTCTGCATCCCGATTATGATATGGTGACTGTCAGCAGCCCCGAGGTCAGATGGGCCTACATTGAGGCTATGGGCAAGGACAAGTCTCCCGAATGCGTTAAGGGTATAGGAGTTTCCCGAACGGATATTTTTTATGATGAAAGCTATATCGATGCTGCAAGACAGCATATAGAAAAGCTGTTTCCCGCAGCTAAGGAGAAAAAGATAATCCTCTACGCTCCTACCTTCCGTGGGCATGTTAAGAATGCTGAGTCTCCTGACCTTCTGGACATCAGAGCATTTGAAAAAAATCTCGGAAGCGACTACTGTCTCGTTATGAATCATCATCCCTTCGTTAAAATGCGTCCTCAGATTCCCGAGGATATGAGGCACTTTGCAATGGATATGACAGGGCTGATGTCGATAGATGAATTGATAATGGTCTCAGACATCTGTATATCAGATTATTCATCACTTGTATTCGAATATTCTTTGTATGAGAAGCCCATTATCTTTTTTGCTTATGATCTTGAAAACTATGATGACTGGAGAGGCTTTTATTATAAATTCGACGAATTTGTACCCGGTCCCATCTTCAAGACAAACAAAGCCATTATAGATCATATAATGCATATTGACGAACGCTTCGATAAAGAAAAGGTCCATGCATTCCGCCTTAAGTTTATGTCTTCCTGTGACGGTCATGCCACGGAAAGGATAATGAAGGAATTCTTCGGTGACGGTCTGCTTCCCTTTAAAAGAGAAAATGTGCTTCAGGGCGACTTTTCCTTCCTGCCTTCATCGGCAATGCCCTATTATAAAAAGAATGCCGAAGCAGCGAAACTGTCGCAGATTAAAAAAGCCGCCGAAGCCTCATACACCGCTTCATGCAAAGAGCCTGTCATAAATAATAAGGTTTCGCTTCTTTTGGATGAACACTGCAGCATGGATATTTATCATTCTTTAAAGAGTGCTCTCAAAAAGGATAACTGCTTTGTGATAAATGATGATTCATTTCTCACTCCTTCCAATGCTGCTTCCTACGCAAAGGAGCTTGCAAATTCAAGCTTTATCATTGCGGCAGGCGAGCCTTACATTCTCAGAATGCTGGATATCCGTCCGGAAACAAAGGTAATTCAGGCGGTTCCCGAGATAATACCGTTTTATAAGAAATGGTCATCTTCAAGAGCGGAAATATCGGAATATGAGAAATCACTCCGGAAGGATTTAAAAATATACGAAAGCTTTGATAATATTATATCTTCTTCTCCGGACTCATCAGAATATTATCTGTCTAACTATCCAATGAAGAAGACCGGAAGTCTCATAAATATCGGAAGCATTATTTCAGATAATCTTTTTGATAAAGAATATAAAAGAGCGGCCGAAAAGCTACTGACGGATATTATACCTAAAGCTAAAGAAAAAAAACGGATTCTGTTCTTACTTAGTGAAAGGCCGAATAAATCCGTTATAGCAAAAGAGCTTCTGCTGACTCTGCATGAAGACTTTGCGGAGACGCATTTATGTCTCATTGATTCGAAGGATGATAAGCTGATACCGGAGTATATGCAGGGCTTTGCAAAGAATCCCCGGTTGGAATTAAAGAATTCAAGCAGCAGCCTTATACCGCTTTCAACCCTTCAGCTTATCTCAGCTGCCGACATGATAATAAGCGATTACGATACTCTCGCTTATGGAGCAATTCTATGCGGCAAGCCCTTATTCATTTACGCTCCCGACTTTTCGACTTACATCAAGGAGCATGAAGCATACTTTGACTTTGAGACTTTGTCTGAGCCGTTTATCTGCAGGACAAAGGAAGAGCTTTCCGAAAAGATGAAGGCTGCTTCTGCTAACAGCAAATCGGTATTTGGTAAAAAATATGAACAGTTTAAAGATAAATATCTTAAGAATTGCGACGGAAAGGCAAGTGAACGACTGGCCGCTTTCCTGAAAAATCAATTTTAATCCCCGACTCTCGGGGTTCATAAAAGGAGGACTTTATTATGTGGTATGAAGAAAGCGTATTTTATCAGATCTACCCTTTAGGCTTCTGTGGAGCGCCCTTTGAAAATGATGGCGTCCTTACCCACAGGATTGAAAAGGTAAGAGACTGGATTCCTCATATGAAAAAGCTCGGCATAAATGCCATCTATTTCTCTCCCGTCTTTGAATCCGATACTCACGGATATAACACCCGTGATTACGGTCTTATCGACAGGCGTCTCGGAACAAACGAGGATTTCAAGGCTTTGGTCGAAGATCTTCACAAGGAAGGGATAAAGGTTGTTCTGGATGGTGTATTTAACCATGTCGGCAGAGGCTTTTTAGGTTTTAAGGATGTACAGGAAAAGAAATGGGATTCGCCTTACAAGGACTGGTTTCATATAAGCTTCGACGGTAATTCCAACTACAATGACGGCTTCTGGTATGAAGGCTGGGAAGGTAATTACGATCTTGTGAAGCTTAATCTTCGAAACGAAGCTGTTATAGAACACATTTTTGATAAGATCAAATATTGGGTTGATTATTTTGATATAGACGGTCTCAGACTGGATGTTGCTTACTGCCTGGACAGAGATTTTCTGAAGAGACTCAGAGGCTTTGCAAACGGGCTTAAACCTGACTTTTTGCTTCTCGGAGAGCTTTTGTTTGGCGACTACAATCAATTCGTAAATCCCGAAATGCTTCACAGTGCTACTAACTATGCATGCTATAAGGGGCTTTATTCAAGCTTTAACTGCATGAATATGTTTGAGATCATCAATACTCTTATCCAGCAGTTCGGTCCTGAAAACTGGAGCTGGTACAGAGACAAGCACTTCCTGTCATTTGTTGATAATCATGATGTTACAAGGATTGCCAGCAACCTTCAGAATCCTGCTCATCTTCCGCTTATCTACACTCTTATGTTCGGCATGCCGGGAATTCCCTGTGTTTATTACGGAAGCGAATGGGGCACACAGGCTCGTAAGGAAGAAGGTGACCCCGCTCTCAGAGCTTCATTTGATGCTCCCGAATGGAATGACCTCACGGACCATATAGCAAGGCTTGCTGAGATAAAGAAGAACTCCGAAGCTCTGAACTACGGTTCCTTCCGCAGCGTTCTCCTTACTAATCATCAATGCATTTTTGAAAGACGCACGGATAATGAGCGTATACTTATTGCAATAAATGCTTCCGATCAGGAATTTACCGCTCACTTCGATGCAGGCTGCGGTATGGCAAGAGAGCTCATTACTGATACAGACCACGACTTCGGAGGCGGATCACTGCTTCCCCCGTACAGCTCGCAGGTTTGGAAGATGGAGCGCTAATACACGCACTTAAATATACAGATGACATCAAAAGGTGTATATGATTACTGCCAAAACCCATTCTCCGATTTCTATTTTGCACAAAACAAGATTTTGATTTTTTACAAATCGCTCGAAACTCGCTTCGCTCAAACAGTCTCGCGACTTTGAAAAAATCTAAAATCATTGTTTTGGCAAAATATCGAAATCTCCGCAACGGTTTTGTTCAGCAACTATATACACCTTTTTAACTGTTAATCTATATAATTAAGGTTAAAAACTTTCAATTCTTTATAATATACCTTTTGAAGCAAACAATCAGGCAATATATATATGCAGTCAAAACATTGCGAAGGTTTCGTTATATTTAACATAATTATTCGACTAACAATCAAAAGGTGTATATAGGTACGGAAATAACATTATCGTAGATTTCGTGATATTGCCAAAACAACGGTTTTAGAATTCTCCAAAGAAGCGAGACTGTCTGAGCGCAGCGAGTTTCGAGCGCTTTGTGAGAATTCAAAATCTTGTTTTGTGCAATATAGAAATCGAAGATATGTTTTTTCAGTGCCTACATACACCTTTTGATGTCAGTCTAATTATTGTATTAAATATGCTTTACTGATCCTGTTCGCGGAACCATACGGATATATCGCAGTTTCCGGTAACTCCGGGAACGCTTCCCTCGCTGGTATACTGCCAGCCTTCAAGATGGTAAGGGAAATTCGTTGTTTCCGCATACATTGCCATCCAGAATTCAAATTCAGCAAGTCTGCTTACATCGATGTTCTGTATAAACCAGTTTCTGTTTGCGTATATCATCGGAGTATATCCCGCATCTTTAATTGTATTGCAAAAGCCTTCAATTGCC
>CACYCJ010000195.1 GCA_902772925.1 uncultured Lachnospiraceae bacterium | reverse complement strand
AGGATCGCATCACTATACCACAAGCATCGCAGAGAAGGATAATCTCGTAAAGGTCGGTTGGAAGTATGAAGGATTAGCCTGGTATGGTATGAAATAGGAATGTTATAGATATCGGAGGAATGTTTAGCATGCCTTCCATATCTATATAGAGCTTCCTACAATATTCCTTGACAAGAACGGTGAATCCCCGATGATGTTTTTCATCATCGGGGATTCCTATTATGATAGTACTTTTCGGCAATAACATCGTTTTTGCTGTCAATTATTTTTTGTAAAGCATTTTTTTCATTTTCAATTATCTTCTTTAATCCTTCACACACATTAACACCTCCATTCTGTGTCTTATTCTGTTCAATATTAATGTGAGAGCCGGTTGTTGATATATTTTAATACATTTTTATTCTTAATATCAAGCATCTCGTGAAGATTTTTTGCGGCATCCCATATGTCTGCTTTCCAGAATACAGTGAGAGTTATTACAGGTGTAAGCTTGTCGGTTTTGCTTATGCCGGAAATGAATTCTGTGGGAGTCAGATATTTATCAAGTTTATGCTTTGTGCCAGATTTATGTAAACTTGACGGGGGGGTAAATGTGTTAATCTGAGTTTTAATTCAATACATACCGTAAAAAAACAAAAGGAGGAAGGTATTGCAATGAAAATCAATGGCTTAAAGACAAAAATTGTAGCAGTAACAATGATTGCTTTGATGTGTATGTCAGCATTCACCGTTTCTGCTCGACAGGTAAAAGCGGAAGAGGTAAAAAACAGTGAAGAAGTGCTGGGAGAACCGACTATAGTTCACGAAGGGACAGACGGTGGGGTAACATGGTCACTGGATTCTGATGGACTTTTAAATGTCAGCATAACAGGGGATCTCAGCTATGAACCTTATGAACCCTATAGATATGGAGACGAGTATTCTCAGCAATGGCCTTGGTATGATTACAGATATGATATAAAAAAGGCCAAAGTGACAGGGAAAAATATCACTATGATAGAGGTCATGTTTTATGCTTGTCATTCATTGAAAAATGTTGAGTTTAATGATTTTGATACAAGTAAAGTTACTGATATGTCCAATATGTTTTGCTGGTGTGATTCATTGGAAAGTATAGATGTCAGTGGATTTGATACAAGCAATGTGACTAAGATGTATGATATGTTTCATGGATGCAGTAAAATTAAAAAACTGGATGTGACCGGTTTCGATACAAGAAAAGTTGATGATATAAGTGGTATGTTTATGCAGTGCAGCGGTTTGAAGACTGTAGATGTGTCCAAATTCAAAACCGAAAAAGTTACTGATATGGGTTCAATTTTCTACGGATGCAGTTCATTGACAAGTGTTGATGTAAGTAACTTTGATACAAGTAATGTTGAGAATATGGGCTCTATGTTTGAAGGCTGTTACGATCTGAAAAAAGTAGATGTAAGTGGCTTTAATACAGAGAAAGTGAAAAGTTTCGGATTCATGTTTGATTCGTGTTATTCATTAACAAGTTTGGACTTAAGCAATTTTAATATCAAAAAAATAGAACCTATATGGAACGCCGGAATAATTCTTAGAGGTTGCGATGCCCTTATGACTATAAAGACGCCAAAGGTATTATCGGATGAAGTGATAATTCCTCTTCCTACTACATTTGTGAATAATAAAGGACAGGACAGAACTGAGATCATTGATGCAAATGATATTTATACCCGAAAGATTTCAGTGACGGGAGTAAAGCTGGATAAGAAGAGCATAAATCTGAAAAAGGGCGAGTCTGTTACTTTGAAAGCAACTGTGTATCCTCAAAATGCTGCAATCAAATCCGTAAAATGGTCAAGCAGTAACAAAAAGGTTGCAACTGTAGATAATAAAGGAAATGTAAAAGCTGTTTCAGCAGGTACGGCGACGATAACTGTCACTACAGTTGACGGATCATTTAAAGCAACATGTAAGGTTACAGTAACGGATACGGTTAAAACTGTAACGATGAATCGTCTTTACAATCCTAATTCCGGCGAGCATTTCTATACAAGCAGTCAAAGCGAGATTTCAACATTAGTAACAGCTGGCTGGAAGAATGAAGGTGTGGCATGGAAGGCGCCCGAAACATCAAAGACACCCGTGTACAGATTGTATAATCCAAATGCCGGTGACCATCACTACACCACAAGCAAACCGGAAAAGGATAGCCTTGAAAACGCCGGATGGAAGTATGAAGGCATAGGCTGGTATTCGGACGACAGCAAGGGAGTGCCTCTTCACAGGCTTTATAATCCCAATGCAACAACCGGTTCACATCACTACACAACAAGCGCCTCAGAGAAGGATAACTTGGTGAAAGTAGGCTGGAAGTACGAAGGAATAGCATGGTATGGTATGTAATGATTAATTAGGGTGAAACAGAGCGGATCTGGTTTCGCATTCTACTTATATTAACCCATAGATAACCAATAATTGACAATTGGTTATCTATGGGTTATTCTTATGATGTAGGAGGTGCATCTATGGAGTTGGTCGAAATTATAAAAGAACTTGAGTCAATGCCCAGGGAAACTCTTGTATATAAAACAATCAAAGGGAAAAGACAACCATATCTTCAGTGGAGTGAAGATGGAAAGACAAAAAGCCGGTACATAAAAATCTCCGAGAGAGCAGATTTGTTAAATGCTTTTAAAAGAAAGGATGAATTAAAAAAACTCTATAATGAGGCTATAGATAAGATGATGGCCGACGCCCCGGATGTATACTATGTTTCAGAGGCAGAGAGAACCTTCGGACAGCATACCGGTTATGCTCATGAACAGTTAATATCAAAAAAAGAGACTACAGGAGTTTATTCGGTTGAGCGTAAATACATTAATTCCAAAGAATACCATGACAAATTTATTAAACTACCTCTTAGTCATGAGGTTCAGGAAGCTCTTTATAAAGAGTCAGGACGGCTTCTGGAATTTGTAGATGGTAAAAGCGAAGAACATATGATAGCAATCAGCTCCAGAACAGGATTGATAATTACAGATAATCTGTCCCGCGCCGGATCACCGGATCACACGAGTTTTTCGGAAAAAGAATATAGTTGCATTAAATCGTCAAATGATAGTGTGATTTTACTTCATAATCATTCGTCTAACGGAAGACCATCCGCAAGAGATATTATTTCATATTCAATGGACGATAATGTCAAATTGTCTTTAATACTTTGTCATGATGGTTCAGTCTATGCACTTTGTTCAGCAAGAAAAAATGTTGAAATGATTTTTTCGGATCTTCTTGAAAAGGAAAAAGAAAGGTGGAATGATTTAAGGCTGGCAAAGATATATGCTACTAACGACTTATATAGACTAAATGATAAACTTGGTAGAAACCATAAGCTTTTTGAGTTAAGGAGGTTATAAATATGGAAAAAGAATATTTAATAATGGATGATGCTGAATATAGTTATGGGATTGATGTGAATCCTGAGCCGGATGATAAAAGTGAAGAAATCATCAAAGAAGTAATGCAGAAGTATGATCTTAAAGAAGAAGCATGACTTGTTCGTCAAAACGCTATTTTTAAAGATAAATAAAACACTTTTCAGTTTCAAAGCTTTGTAATATAATTATGCTATCTTAATTTGGAGGTAAAAAAGATTATGAAAAAAATGAAATTATGTATCGCAATAGCATTAAGCGCTTCTATGTTACTGCTTGCTGCTTGCGGTAAGAAGCAGGAGACAACAACTGCAACTGAGACTACAACCGAGGCGCAGGTTACAGAGTCTCAGGAAGGTGAGATTCCTAATGCAGGCGGATGGAGTGCATATAGTGAAGTTATCACTCCCGTATATACGGATGATGCAAAGAAGGCATTTGATAAAGCAATGGAAGAACTTGTCGGAGTTACTTACGAACCGGCTGCACTTCTTGCAACACAGATCGTATCGGGAACAAATTATATGTTCCTTGCAAAGGGAACTACAGTGACCGCACAGCCTAAGATAGGCTGGTATTTCGTAGAAATCTATCAGGATCTTGAAGGCAATGCAAGCGTAACAACAATTAACGAGATCGATTTAACAGATCTTAAGACCACTCAGGATGTACCTGATGCGAACCTCGTAGGCGGATGGGAGATCACACCGGTTTCAAATGCGATAGTTCTTTCACAGGACATCAATTCCGCATTTGCAAAAGCATCTGAGAACTATGTAGGAGTTACCCTTAACCCCGTAGCAACAATCGGAACACAGGTAGTATCCGGAACAAATTGCCTTATTCTTTGCCAGGGAACCATGGTAACAGCAAATCCCGTTGATTCACTTTACTTTGTAACCATGTATATGGACCTTCAGGGCGGTGCAAAATTCACAGACGTTCAGATGGTTGATATGGCCGAATATACAAAGTAATAATTTTAAGAAACAACTATATCATAATTTTTAGAAAAGGATGAAGCTGAGGTTTCGTCCTTTTTTTAATGGCAAAGCATAAATTATAGGCTAAGCATATATTATAGACAAATTTATAGACAAAGTTATAGACAAAGCCGTTTGTGGTAATTCACACCGGTATAAGCCGGTATAAAGCTGCCGGAGACTCGAAAAGCAATAATATGAACTGAAAAGACATGAAATTATTGCTTTTCCGACTGATACAAAGTTGCAGGAAGTGAAAAAAGCAATAATATGAACTGAAAAGACATGGAATTATTGCTTTTCCGACTCAATGTGTGGTTCGAACAGGTAAGTACGACATCAGACTGCCCTTGGTGTTGAAGCACAAGATTAATAATGAAAACATAGAAAGTTGAACTCTACAAGCGGCATACAATGTGAAATCATATGTGAAATCATTAATTCTGATATATCGGACTAACAGCCGTAACACGCATACAGATGCAGACAAAACATTGCGGAGATTTCGTGATTTTTCCAAAATAAAGATTTTTAGGATTTGCCAAAGCACGAGACTGCTTGACCGAAGGGAGTTTCGAGTGCTTTGTGCAAATTCAAAATCTTTTTTTGAGAAAAATAGAAATCGTAGAACAGTTTTGTATGTATCTGTATGCGGGTTACGGCGTCAGTTACGGCGTCAGCTACGGCGTCAGTTACGGCGTCAGTTACGGAATCAGCTTGGAGAAAAGAATCTCTTGACACAAAAAAATATCTGTATGAAACTTAAGATACATTTTAGATACAAATACATTTTATACTAATGAAGAATCATGGAGAAGATTTGCGATATGATCAATATTCTTGTTGTTGAGGATGAAATACCTATTGCTAAGCTCATCGAGCTTTCCTTAAGAAAAACCGGTTATGCGGTGACGGTAGCAAATGACGGTCTGACAGCGATAGATCTTGTGGAAGAAAAACATTTCGATCTGGTGCTTTTGGATGTAATGCTTCCCGGGGCGAACGGGTTTGAGGTGATGGAATACATCAAGCCCTTAAAGATACCGGTGATCTTCCTTACCGCAAGGTCGGAGCTTGATGATAAGCTTACCGGCCTTACCTCCGGCGCAGAGGACTATATGGTTAAGCCCTTTGAGATTGCAGAGCTTTTGGCGAGGATAAACATAGTACTCAGGAGATACAATAAGGTTGATACGGTATTAAGCTTTAGGAATATAACCGTTGATACCGAAAATATGCTCGTGACAAAGGATGGCAAAGAGGTAGAACTGACTCCCAAGGAATATGAACTTATCGTATTATTTATAAGAAATAAAGGTCTTACTTTATACAGGGACAGGATATACGAAGAGGTATGGGGACGAGATTTGGAGGACAGTACAAGAACCATCGATCTTCATGTTCAGAGGCTTCGAAAAAAGCTGGACATCAAGGACTGCCTGCAGACTGTATATAGTACAGGCTACAGACTGTCGGAGAGCAAATGAAATTCAAGTACAAGGTTCTTGCCATCAACTTAATAATGCTGACGCTGGCAATAAGCATTACCGGATTTTTTATGACAAATAACAGCTTTAAGCTCAGCATCGAATCTGAGATAAGGCATGCGGTTACCGAAAACAACCTGTCACAGGCAGTTGTCGAATACGAGCTGCTTAAGGAGGTAAACAGCAACATTATCGATGAGTATGATATAGCGGGAACGCTTGAGGAGATAGGCCGCCGAGTGGCATCCGGTATGTCAACCGGCGATTCAAGCCTTTTCATAAGATATGCGGATGAAATGGTATTCAGCGGAAGCGAGAATACCGGTGAGGTTCCTTCTGACCTTTTCTCAGGTTTTGAAAAAATGTCAAAATCCTACTCGATAACTCACGAGAAGGATTCATATTATATCTATGTGGCATCCCACAATAAAATTTTCAATAAAGAGCTTTCAATAATCATAAAGAGAAATGTATCGGCAGTTTACAGAGAATTGAATGATAACCTTAAGTTTTATGCTCTGCTGTTTGCATCGGTACTTCTGATAGCGGCCGGACTGCTGTACATAATAAGCTCGGTTCTTACAAAACCCCTTGAAAAACTGAATAAAGTTACGGAACAGATAGCGGGAGGAGAGTACGATGTCAGAAGTGATGTCAGTTCATCGGATGAAGTCGGAATGCTTTCCGACAAGTTTAATGTGATGGCAGAGTCTGTTGAAAATCATGTAAATGAGCTGCAGGACATGGTAGTCAGAAGAGACAGATTTGTCGCGGATTTCATTCACGAGATAAAAACTCCCATGACATCGGTTATCGGATACGCTGATACACTCAGAAGTATCGAAATGACTGAGGAGGAAGAAAAAGAGGCGCTGGATTATATTTATTCCGAAGGGAAGAGGCTGGAAAATCTTTCAATGCGGCTTTTCGACCTTCTGTATCTTAAGGACCATGACATAACAAAGGTAAAATCCGAAGCTGACGGCATTGTCCTGGAAGCCAGCCAAAGCATGAAGCCCAAGGCAAAAAGCCGTGAGATCCGGATAAATACCGAGGTGGAAAAAGGATATATCAGCTGCGACAGAGAGCTTATCAAAACGGCACTTATCAATATCATCGATAATGCACTTAAGGCTTCGGAAAACGGCTCTGAAATTGTTATAACCGGAAAAACGGATAATGAAGAGTATCTGATCGAGATAAAAGACAGCGGGATCGGAATGACACAGGAGGATATAAAGTATATGTTCGATGAATTCTATATGGCGGACAAATCGCGGACAAGGCGAGAGGGCGGAGCAGGAATCGGACTTTCTCTCGTAAAGCAGATAATGGAGCGGCATGAAGCCGGAATTTCTGTAGAAAGTGAAATTGGAAAAGGAACAACGGTAAGTATACGATTCAAATTGTGTCTTGAATAGTACTGAGAAAAACATACAGAAAAACGTACAGATAAATATACAGATAAGTATACATAAAAATATAAATATAAATACATATATTAAAAACAGAAGAAAGCAATATGGAAAAAAATAAGGAAATACAAAAAAAATCAAACAGAATATTCAGAAATGTTCTGATCTCGGCTCTTGTTGTGTCGGTGATACTTGCCGGGCTGATGTTTCCCGTGATGATCATGGAAAGAAGAGGAAATGCTCTGGTGGGAGAGGTTAAGGCTGCACCGGAAGAGTATTATATGAATTCCGCATCGGCAGCATCCAGAAATATGAGCTCCGCGAAGCTTGGCGAATACCATAATATGAAGCTTATCACTCAGGTATGGGACAGCGCAGTATCGGAGGCGGAAGTCGATGAAATGAGTGATACCGAAACGGACATAATAAAAAAAGCAAAGGAAAAGCTGTCGCTTTATTATTATAAAAAGCTGTTTCCCGTAAATGTGCTTGAAAACGAACAGGACTTCTCATATAAGGCACAGCCGTTTAAAGCAACAGATACCGCATTTGAAAGCTATGCCGCATATTTCTGGCTGGTCGAATTCGTTAAAAAGGACGGCTCGGAAAGAGGATGTATAGTTCTTACGGATGAAGGAAGCTTTCTGATGGCGGATTATAATACGAACTATAATATGAAATTCGAAGCAAAGCTGAGTTCCTTTAATGCAGATGCATTATTTGATAGTTATGACCATATTGATTTTCAGACGATTGCGGAAAACGGCGCCGATATACAGATGTTCACATGGTTTACGGAGCTTGGAAATCTTCCCGTTCAGGGTTATGCACAGGCGTCAATATACAAAAGTCGCGAGTATATTAAGGTTACGGTAAATTCCGTTGATTATTCCGCAGACTCTATGGAGGATATTGTGGTTGTTGCGGATGT
>CACYCJ010000194.1 GCA_902772925.1 uncultured Lachnospiraceae bacterium | reverse complement strand
TCAATATCTTTACCATCAGGCGTGATAGCTTTCATTTTTTCACGATGCTTTGTGATATCAAGTCCATAGTTCTTAAACTTCTCGACTTCCTCTTCATTATCAGTTCCGGATATAACAACTGCCATATCTACCTTGTTCATGTAATCAAGGATAGCAGTCAGTTTATCACGGTCTTCTTTAGTCTCGGCTTGATTTCTTTCCTTAGCAATTTCTTTCTTTTCTTCTGCCCAGTAATGCTGTACCAGATCATACATCTTAACAGCAGTAAACTTATCAACAGATACAACCAGTCCTTTTCCAAGAAAACCTCTTCTCGGAAAATGATGTGCTATATCTCTTGCAATCTTATCTAATCGGTCTTCACGCTTAATAACTTCCAGTATCCTTGATGAAGAATTCTCCAACAATCTGGTTTCAGCTTCATTAAGATTTTCTTCCTCAATAATGCTTACTACATCATCATCAAGGAAATCATTCTCCAGACCTACTTCCGGTACTCTTCTGGAATAAAAGAGTGGTACTGTAGATCCGTCTTCTACGGATTGTGCAAAGTTATACTCTGAAACATAATCACCAAACCACTGATTTGTAAGCCTCTTTGCACCAAGTAAAGGTGTTCCTGTAAATGCTACATAATTTGCGTTCGGCAGGGCTTTTCTCATATTTTCTGCAAGGTCTTTATACTGAGTACGATGTGCTTCATCAACCAGCACAATGATGTCATCCCGTGTAGAAAGGATAGGGTATTCTTTGCCTTTATCATATTTGAATTTATGTATCAACGTAAATATAAACGGCTTATTTGACTGTAAGTATTCCCTTAACTGCTTACCGTCCTTAGGCTGGCATTCTTCTTTATCTCCAAGTGTTTCTGTACGAACAAAGTTCTTATGTATCTGCGTATCAAGGTCAACTCTGTCTGTGATGATCAGGAAAGTAAAATTCCCCGGTATCTTTCTCTTAACCTTGCGCGTAAACATAACCATAGAGTAGGATTTACCTGAACCCTGTGTGTGCCAAAAGACACCCAGCTTGCCCTGCAATTCTTTTCTGTTATAAACAGATTCCATCAGGTTGTTTACGCCAAAGAACTGGTGGTTCTTAGCTATTATTTTCGTAGACTGATTCTGGAATAGAATGAAGTTCTCGATATAATCTATAAGTCTGTTTTTATTCAGCAAACCGTCAACAAATAATCTAACAGAACTCTCACCTACCGAACTTGCCTGCAGCAGTTTATCTCTCTGCAGCTTCTCTTTTTCAGATTCAACCTTTAGCCATTCAAAGAAATAATCATATGTAGCATTGAAAGCTCCCAACTTTGTTAACAGTCCGTTTGACAGCACGCATATCTGATTAAATGCAAAAAGGTTCGGAATATCATTCCTATAGTCAAGGAGATTCTTATTATATGCCTCCTCAACCTTTACTATACTATTCTTAAGTTCTATGAATACCATCGGAAGACCATTGATGAAAATAAGCACATCAGGTCTTCTATAATAAACCTTGCCCTGAATCCACATTTGCGATACAGCAGTAAAAGTATTATTCTCGGGATTATCAAAATCCACAAGTTTAACGATATCAAAGTCCGGCTTGCCGTTCCTTTTTACATCAATCTTTATACCGTTCCTGATCTGCTGATACAGCTTATAATTGGTCTGTACCATATCAGTACCGGTAAAGTCCCTTGATAAATCTTTTGCTATTCTCTGGAGGTATGACAGTTCGATATTTGGATTGATCTTCTGTAATGACTTTTCAAGCACAACAGGAAGAACACACTGCTTTTTGGTAGTGCGTCCTGTACCATCATTAAGATCATCCCTTTTATCAGGATTTGAATCACAGATGATAATATCATAATTAAAAGGCTCTTCTTTTAACTTAGCCAGTATAGCCTGTTCTATATCATCTTCAGATATGAAATTCCTCATTGCCATATCCTCCTTCCCCTGGTTACTTCACCTGTAGCTTTCCACTCATGAGACGGGGTAATAGTAAGTCTCTTTGTTTAATTAAGTTTTCATTTTTTTGTTTTATAATATCGATTTCATCCCAAACTTCTTTTGCTATTGAAGCATATTTTTTTATCAAGGCCGCATCAGGAAAAATAACGCGTTTTCTATTTACCATTGGCACAGTTATTTGTTGTTGTGATGTCCCATTTCCTATAATCCCATCATATTTCAAGTTATAAAACAAATAATACACCAAATTTTCATCTGATTTAGGAGTTATTGCCAACAGTCTAACAATAGGAACAAATGGGATCCTCCGTAAACATACATATCCAACAGTACCTCTGGCCGAAATTGTAATACTATTATCTACAATCACAGGTCGATTCGTATATCCATACAAGCCTTCTTTATCAATTCCATTTGAATATACCGGAACACTATACTCCTTACTGTAACATTCGAAGATTTCATCAGGTTTGTCCCCACCCGCCTTAATATTCGAAACATCACAAAGTTTTACAATGATCCACTCTTTAGGAATCCCGTTCTCAAACTCAACATCCTCATGCCCAGGGAATCTGAAACGCACAAACCACTCCTTGTACAAATTCTCTGCCATCTGCTCAAGAATTTTAATGCGCTTGTTGTTGTTCTCTATAGCAAGATCGTATTGTGATAATAATTCAGCTATTTGTTTTTGCTCCACTATATCAGAAACACTACATTTTAAGTGTTTAAGTAACCCCTGCGTAATT
>CACYCJ010000193.1 GCA_902772925.1 uncultured Lachnospiraceae bacterium | reverse complement strand
TTTACGGCTTAAGTTGACCACAGTGGTGCCTGTCACCTTTAAGGAATTGTTACAAGGCTTAATAGTTTTGTAATGGTGACAGGCACCCACTGTAATCCTGTATTGTGTCAGTCGAAGGAAATATGATTGAGCTGACAGTTTAATGTGTGTTCTGACTTACACAGTGACAGGAAAAAGAAATTGAATGAGCATAGTGCTGATGCTATATTGATTATGAGGCGGCTAAATGTATGCTGATGATAATCTCAGGTGAGATTATAAACGATCTGTGTGGAAAGCGGTAAATAACAGAATATTTGTTTTTTATCCGTTAAATAATCGTTAAAAAAGAGTTAAATACTTGTTAATTATCAGGTAATTTGACGATATTTATACATTTTACGATAATAAAGTGTGTCATTCTGACACAATGACTTTTTTTTAGGGGAATTTAGTGGTAATATAAATAAATTAAATTATTATGGTTCGGAAACTATGTGAAGACCGGAAAATCTTTCCGATAGATACTTCATATACATATTACCAAAAATACAAAATCAGTTATGAATGAAGCAAGAGAGATAAAGCAGACAAATATAAATCAGACAAAACAGGTAAAACGGACAAAACAGGCGAAGGATTATGCAATCACCTTTTTTATAAAGGTGGGTGTGACTGCTCTTGTTGTGGTGCTTCTTCTTTGCTTTGTGGTCGGTATATATGCCAATCACAGTAACTCGGGTTATCCGATGATAAAGGACGGAGACCTGTGCCTGACTTTTAAGCCGGCTAAGCTTCATAAGGGTGACGAGATAGCCTATAAAGCAGACGGGACCATAAAATTCGGACGAATAGCAGGTGAGGCCGGCGATGTTGTAGATATAGGAGAAGAGGGGATTACCGTAAACGGTTATGGTGTTTATGAGGATACGGTTTATCCCACAACGGCAGAGGGTGCAAAGATCAGCTTCCCTTATACTGTGCCCAACGATTCGGTTTTTGTTTTGAATGACTACAGGGCTGATGCTAACGACAGCAGAGCTTATGGCGGTATCCCCAAGAAGGATACAAAGGGAAAGATTGTACTACTTCTCAGAAAAAGAGGCATATAATAAAATACATTATTCATATGGAGGTAACAATATGAAGGGAAAAAGAAAACTGTTAACTGTTTTACTGGTCACACTGTTGACGGTAATGATCGCACTGCCGGTAAGTGCGGCAACTGCTTATACACCGGTGGTGGGAGATGCAACAAGTTGTACATTCAAGAAGTTTCTGATCGTAGGAGCGGGAGATGCCGTTCCTGCAGTAACATTTACTTATACGGTAGCTGCAGGAGCACCTAAGGCTGCTGTTCCGGGTACTTCTATGGAAGTTCTTGCCGGAGTAAGCCCCGATGCTGTTGTCGTTTCAGCGTCGGAATTTACTGCAGGTCAGACATCATATGATGCTGTACAGACCGGTGATGTCGATGTTGCCCGTAACGACAGAGTTGAGGCACCGGCGACACAGCAGGTATCTTTTGATACAACTAAGAATGAAAAATACGCTGTTGCAACGAGCACAGTTGATTTTTCAAATGTAAGGTTTCCCGAGCCCGGTATCTATCGTTATATAATCACAGAGGTGGAAAATACGGATAATGCTGCTGCCGGCTTTATCAATGATGACGATACAGACAGAGTTCTGGATGTGTATGTAGTTGACAAAGAAGATGCTGCTCATACTCTTTCTGTAGCAGCATATGTTATGCACAAGAATGATGCGGTGGTAAATGTAAATGCCGGTGGCGATTACGGTTCAGGTGATGTTACTTCTGCAGGGGCTGCGCTTGCAGACAAGACGGATGGTTTTACAAATGAATATGCTACAAAGGATCTTGCTGTAAAGAAAGAAGTGGCAGGAAATCAGGCTTCCAGAGATAAATACTTTGCTGTAACAGTAGCTTTGACCGGTCTGGCGCCTAGTAGGGAGTATGCAGTTTCGTTAGCTCCCGATTCATATGACTATACTACAGACGGAAATGCAGATATAACTTCAGGGACAAACAGTGCAACTATCTCAGATAATGCCGGGAAAACAAATGTAACAACAATCACTTCTGATGCAAACGGTGCAGCTACAACTACATTTTATCTTCAGCACGGTCAGTCTATCGCAATCAGAGGGATTCCCGTATGTGCAAAATATACAGTTACCGAGAACGCAGAGGATTATAAATCAACGCCTGCAGCTGTAACTGATTATACAAATCCGGTAACAAGCGGTACACAGACTATCGGAGAAATTGCGGAAAACAATAAAGCGGTTAAGACATCATTTTTGAACACCAGAGACGGAGTTATCCCGACAGGTATCATTCTTTCCGCAGGCGGCCTTATCATTGCGGCAGTGATAGCACTTGCAGGTGTGGTATTCTTTGGTATTCGTTCAAGAAAAAAGTACGAAGAAGAGTAAACAGTTATCTATGATGAAGCGTTTCTGGATAAAAATGAATATTCTCTACGAGAAGTTTATGCTTTTTGTATTTGTCGTGGCACTTCTGATAGTCTGCTATGGGCTTTATGATACATGGTATGTCTATCACAATGCACTGGATGACAGCTACCTGAGGTATAAACCCACTCCGGAAAGCGGAATTCCTGAAGACGCTCCCATCACAGATGATATGGTGGCATGGGTCACGATAGATGATACAAATATAGATTACCCTGTTATGCAGGGTGAAGATAATACAAAGTACCTAAATATGAATCCATATGGTGAATATTCGCTGTCGGGGAGTATCTTCCTCGACAGCCGGAATAATCCGGATTTTACAGACGATTACAGCATTCTGTACGGGCATCATATGGAATATGGCAGTATGTTCGGAGCACTGGATGAGTTTCTGAATGTGTCCTATCTGGAAAAGCATGATCACGGACAGCTTATAGTCGGACGCGATGCTGATGCAGTCTATGAGCTGGGCGTATTTGCATGCATAAAGGTAAATGTATTTGAGGAAAATGTGCTTGAACCCATGAGCTTTAAAGAGATACGGAAGATAATCAGGCAACGATCCGGATTCGTTAATCCGTCTATAGAAGAATCAGATCATATACTTGCGCTTTCGACATGTACAGAACCCGTGTCAAGCAACAGACTTCTTGTGTTCTGTTATATCTATGAGTGATGCTTTGCGGTATCTGTGAGTGTTGATCCGGAGCTTTAGTTGCTGATAATTAAATAAGTGGTTTAATAAAGTGGTTGTAATATGGTAGAAAAACATAACAAAAATCAAATAACAATTGAAAAATCGCGGGTAAGAAGCGTAGCTTTAACAGGCTTTCTTATGTGCGCTCTTTTTGTTGTATTTTTCTACGATCTTACAGTCCGTTCAGAGTATGCTTATACTCCCGTAGATGCTGTGATACCGTTTGAATGTATCAACTCAACCGGTATGGAAAAAGCATCATTTGTTATCAAGATAAAGTCAGAAGATACGGCAGCACCCGTTCCCGACAGGGATACCATTACCCTGGATAACTCGGGAAAGGGAGAATTCAAGATAAAGATAACGGAACCCGGCACATTTGTTTATCGTGTTTATCAGGAAAAGGGAACTGATCCGAATATTGATTATGATGAATCTCAGTACGATATCCATGTATGCGTTATGAACGATGAAAACGGAAAACTGATGTATACCATTTCAGTTAATTATGCCGATTCGGATGTTAAGCCGGAAGAGATAACATTTAAGAATGCTGATACCGATGCTCCTACCGACACTTCTACTGATACTCCGACAGAAACAACTACAAAAACAACTACGGAAACAACAACAGGAACAACAACGGAAGGCAAAAAAGACGGGGGTACGCCTTCGCACAAGACCGGCGATAACATCGGCCTTCTATTTGTTATCTTTTGTATCTCATTTATCGGAATAGTGGTGCTTTTATCGGCAAAACGAATTTCCGGGAAAGGAGGTCAGTATGAAAACGAAGATGAATAAAAGAATTGTCGGCATGATCCTTGCGCTTTTCATGCTTATCTCTATATGTGTTCCCGGTAACTATAACTATGTGCTTGCCGACAATGAGGTGACCGATGATCCAGCACAGACTATGCATGCGATAATGGAGTTTACCAAGGGTGATACCTATGTCAAAGATGGGGTTCATGTATGGGAAGCAGACAGCCCGAATAAAGGGCATGCGTTCTTTTTCAATATCAGATTGAATCTGTCGGGAATAGGCTATGACCTGGCACCGGATGAGGTTGAACTTCCCACGGAGCTGATAGAGATCAAGATACCGCTTCATATCCTTAAGAATACTTCAGGCAACTATGCCGACAAAATTGAACTATCCGTACCTGCACTTAACGAGCTCCCGTATAAGGATGAGGGAGGAAAGAGAACATATCTGACCGATCACAGCTTTGCATATGTGATTGAAGGTGATTATTGCATAATAAAGAGCATCAACGATATTTCTACGGGTGAGGTATACGAGATACCGTTTGCCTATGTGATGACAAATGATACATATGACTATGAGGATCTGAAACCGTCCGAAGAATGTAAGGCCGATGTTATATTTTTTACATGGAGCAAAAATAATAGTCAGGAATACGGTTATAATGAATGTGAGTCCGATGCTTCTCGTGTTGCGATCGATACAAGTGTCACACTTACAAATGCTGCTAAGACAGTAGTTGAAAAGAACGGTTATTCGACACTGCTTTCCCTCAGTGATCTGCAAAGCACGGAGTCGGGATTACCGGCCGGTCTGTCAGACGATTATTATTATGTTCTTTGGGATGTTACATCAACTATAGGTACAGCTACTCAAAGATATGATTTTAATGTTGATGAGAGTAGTGCAGGTATTACCTTGGAAGGTGAAGATAAAAACGGAAATCATCATGAAGTATCCGGTGAGGTTATCGGTATCAAACCCAGCGGAAAGTCTGCATATGTATCCGGGGACCAAACAACAGTTTCGGGACTGTCTGCTTCCGGAAAAAGAACAGACCGTATATTGGTCCGCTTTCCCAAGACAGTCGGAACTGAAGTGACTGATACGACGGTAAATGTCGGTATAGATGATCTGCGTAAATTTGCAAAGCCTTCGGAGTATAAGGCGATTAATCATGTTGATTGCAGTATCGATCCCGCTTATGATCCTTCTCCCGAAAAGAAAGAGGCTGAAGCTGTATGGAAATACGAAGTAAACGATCCCGAATATGAAGGACCTGTCGAACAGTATTCATCAACAAAGTACGGTATCTACAATAAGGGAAGCAAGGTAACAAATGAGAACAATATTTCATCATACGAGCTTGAAAAGCTGAGTCAGTCAACTCCCGAAGAGATATCCGGTCTTCAGTATAAGGCTGATGTATATGCATATGCATATTCGAAGACAACCGTGTTCGGACTTAATCAGGAGATCCGCGAGATGATCATTGATGAAGGTGATCATTTCACAGAGATAACCTGTGGTGAAGGTTCGCAAAAAACCGTATACAAGTATGATCATACTATTCCGGGGAATGTAACTTACTTCGTAAATGATGCTCCCAAAACTCATGACAAGACTCTTGATCTGACCGAATTAAAGAGGATTGCCGGACAGGATTTATCCGATCAGTACGGACATAATGATGTCATTTATTCTCTTGAGGACAAGAAGCTTGAACTTATCGATCCTGCCGATGATTCATCATCACTTCAGCTTTCGGCTGATGATTATCGTATAGACAGCATCAACTATACCATAAATGAGTATGGTGTTGAGTACGACCATGATGATATGAAGTACAACTATACGGATGTGACCTATACCGATAAGGATAAACTCAGTTTCTATGTTTATACAAAGGGTGATACCGAAAATGCGATTCTTGCCGCTGTGTATCATTTATCTACGGACAAGGCTGAGATCATTGACAGCACGATAGTTTCCGGATTCGGAAAGGATTATATATCATTTAAGCCGGATGCTGATGTTCTGGGATTTAAGATGGAAACTCAGAATAAGAATTATTATACGGCTATGACAGCCAATCCTTCAGTAACACTTCTTCCTTCAACCAATGTAACGGATTATGTAAAGAATATAGTTGATGTCAAGAAGAAGAGTAAGGCGGGACTTAGGAATACAGCTGTGTGGTCTATCAAGCCCGACGGAGATGCTGAGGGCGTTAAGAAGCATTCCACAACTATAAAGGGCATTGATTATATCGCCCAGGTTATCAGAAAATCAAAGATAGATAAGAAATGGCTTGGAAACGGTGACACCTATACAGGCCGTGACGGAAATGTATACGGAACCAAGAATGATGTTCTTAACAGAGAGTATACGGTAGGATGGACAACCAAAATATATGAGACTGCTACCGGACTGGACGGAACAGATACTGCAAAAGGCGTCAGACAGGAGTCGGGTAAGATCTATGACCTGCTTCCTGCTCACAGTGACATTATCGAGGGAAGCGTGGCTGTTTATGCCGACGGAAAAGCTCTTCCTTCTTCTTCGTATACGATCCATCCCAGAATCTCAAACTATAATGATAGCGAGAGGAAGCTTCTTGTTATCGATATTAATGCGCCCTGCGATCAGGAGTATGTAGTTAAGTATGTGACTGTACACTCTCATGAAGATCTTCAGGACTATTCGACTATGGCTATAAATGCTATAGCTTATCAGACGGGAAATGCCAGCATAGGTAACGGTTATCCCGATAACGGAGGTAAGGATAATTATACGCTCCATGATTATATGATAGGGCTTGATCCGGAAAACGGCTCTGCAAACAGATTTATCTACGATGAGGATAAGGTAGATATCATGGCTCTCATGCAGTCTAACTCCGGTATCTACAAAAAGGTTACAACTGCGGATAACCCGTCACTTTCCAAATCGGCAGTTGTTCATCAGGGCGAGGAGTATTCATACAACATCAGAATGAAGAATTCTCCGACAACAAAGGCTTATGACATAGCGGTCATCGATGCTATAGAGGATTATCAGGGCGGAAGAAATGCATCTGACACCGAAAGAAAATGTGACTGGAAAGGTGAACTTGTAAGATTCGATCTTTCCGGACTTGAGGAAAAGATGGAACTGAGCAACTGCAAGGATGAACTGTGCCTGTTCCTTTATGTCGGTGATGCCAAGCTGAATCTCCAGGACGATACACAGTTCTCGGATGCGACAGAGCGTAAAGAATTGCTTATGCAGATTCTTCGTCAGCCTAAGAGTGACACACCCGATGAAAACGGCTGGATAAATGTAGAAAATTGGAGAGATCTGTCTTCCATCGATCTCAGTACCGTAAAAGCTTTCATCGTTTATACGGGAGAGACATATAAGCTTGGAAAGAGTGAAAGCGTTTCGTTTACTGTTACAATGAAGGCTCCTTCGACGACTCCCGATTCATCTGCGTCAAGTGAAGGATATGAAGTTCCTCCTTCAACATACAATAATGTATATCGTTCATTTACCAATATCAGTCTCGATAAAGACGGTGAGGAAGTTGATCGTGTATATTTCTACAGTCACTATGATTATACCGATGTATCATTCAAGACTACCGGAAGACTCAGCTTCAGTAAGGTTGATACAAAGGATACAAATGTCAAGGTTGAGGGTGCTAAGTTCCGTGTTACGGGAACATCTGATTACGGAACTGTTGTTAATACCGTGATAGAGTCCGACGCTCAGGGACATGTGGTCTTAGAAGGACTTGAAAAGGGCGTATATACCATGGTCGAGGAAGAAACAGACTCCGATCACAGAGTCGATTCGACTCCCCGTGTGGTAAGGGTTACACCTAACGGACAGATCATGGTGGTAACTATAGAAAATTACGATGCCGCAAGCTCTGAGAGCAGTGACGGCAAGACCACGGATATTGCAGGAAATGAAATTGATGTCAAGACGGGAGAGTTCCTTGATACGGATATTAAGCCTTATGAGATAGGAAACTCACCCAGAATTCACGGATCGGTTTCATTTAAGAAGCTGAATAAGTTTAACGATGCCGGTGTTTACGGCGCTTCCTTCAGACTTACGGGAACATCCGATTATGGAAATGAATATGATGAAACAGTAGTAAGTACCGGAACAGGTGATGTAATATTTGACGATATTGAAATCGGTACTTATACAATGGTTGAGGTTTCGGCTGCAGACGGTTATAAGCCTATCAACAATACATTTACGGTTAAGGTGGCAGAAGGTCCGGGACGCAACCCGATCATTACCATAAGCGGAACAACCTACAGCAAAAACGGCGAAGTTGCTATCTATAACACACCGTATACAAAGCTGGATATATATAAGATAGATGCTATAACCGAAGCCGGTATCAATGATGCCACATTTAGATTAGAGCCTGACGATGATGAAACTGCTCAGGCTGTTTCGGATGCAGTCAGTGTAGACCCGAATACAAAATGGATCGCCGACGGAACATCCTATAAGCAGGAATATAACAGTGGAAATGTGGGACCTGCAGGAGAGTATCTCTTTGAAAATCTGGTTGCCGGCACATACAAGCTGACAGAGATACCCCCTCAGGGCTACGCTGCCGAATATGAAGAGCATACGATCACTGTTACTGAAAATGAGGATGGTTACAGCATACGGTTCAGTCCGGATGCGGATACAACGCCAAAGGACGAGAGCATTGAGTATGCAGTATATAATTCTGAGACAAAACAGTTCGAACCGGTAACAAACAAGGATGATGCAACCTGTTACAGGATCAGAAATGAAGAAACATTTAATAATCCTAAGGATGTAATAAAATCCTGGATAGGTAAACCTACCGAGACGGGATTTCCTGCTATGCACTTAAGTACGGAAAAACCGGCGGGCAGAACCCTTGAAGTCACCATAGGAAATTCTTTCCGGGCCGATGTTATTGCTCTTAAAAAGAGCAGTATATTAGGGATAAAGCGTGAATCAAACCTTCCGAACGAAATGGAAGTTAGTGATATACCCAATGGATATATGGATGATTCATTTGGCGATAAAGGACATTTTTATGCCTGGGTTGATGATAGTGATAATATTTTGAAGTGGTGGAGTGATGCAGAGGTTATTCACTTGCCGGTTGACTGTACAAACCTTTTTGAGGGATGCAGTGCGATTACCGGAACACTGGATCTGAGCACTTTCGTAAGTGACAGAACCAATAATATGAAAGCCATGTTTTCGGGATGTTCAAGTGTTGAAATAATAAATATCAACAGCTTTGAAACAGAATCAGTTACCGATATGTCATCTATGTTTGAGGGATGTACAAATCTTACAACGATAGTTTTAGACTCTTCTAAGTTTATTGCGAACAACAACCTTACAACTGTCAGCAAGATGTTTAATGATTGTGTAAATTTGGCCGGGATAGATCTGAGAGGGTTTGGTGCTTGTACGAGTTTGACTGATATAAGCTATTGGTTCTGCAAATGTAATAAGCTAAAATATATAGATCTGAAGAATTTCTCAACAGGTACAGAAACTACTGGTTCGATTGAACATATAGATTATGTTTTTTGGCATACCGGAGATTATGATAATAAAGAGGGAAACGAAGGGTCTAAGATTGATACAATTAATGATGGAACATATGTATGGACATCGTCTCAGTGGTATTGTAGTTCTTCAGTATTTACAAGGAATACTGCGTATAACTATTTTAGGATAAAGCTGTATGTTAATGAAAAAATATACAAGGATGCTAATAACGATGACGATACGAAAGCGAAGAACCATCTGAAGCTTTCACCTGCTGAAGGGTACGGGACGGCTGAAAGGGCAACTGATGGATATTTTAATGATGCCAGTACTGCATTATATGAAAGCTGGGCGGAAGACACATATGGTTCAAGTGCATCAACCGAAGGTGGAAGCTCATCCGGAAGTGGAAATGAAACCCCCGGTAGTGCCCCGGTAACTTCAAATTATGTTGTTCCGGACAAATTCGTATATGAAGAAGGACCTTCTATTGTTCCGGATGATAATGCTAAAGCAGAAGATATCGGAACAAGATCCTTTATATTTGATTACGAGACAGCTAATGAGGGAACAGCCAATCCGGATGGAACATATAGCGTTGAAGAAACGCTTTATCTTACAGTAAAGGAAATCATAGACGATAACGGCACTATCAGTGCATCATATACGAAGTATAAATATGTTCCGGATGAACCGCTTGTGGCAATCTGGCGAAATGTGGACAGAGACGGTACTTCCCAGTGGATCTGTGAAATGAAAGTAAATCAGGATACGGATTTCTTTGCATGGGAGGATAAGATAACCGGATATGCGTCAACTGCTCTGGAATCGAAACCCTTAGAGGTTGAAAAAGGAACAACACCTGTTATCACAAACTCCAGCGATCCTGTCGGCGGACTGCTTCTGTCGAAGACTCTGGTAGATAACAGTGGAAACGAGATAAACGGAAAGGTTGAACAGGATTCATTCTGGTTTAAGGTTGTTGTTACTAAGGGTGATGATCCTTATGCTGTAGCTCCTTTTGATTCGGAGGGAGTGACCTATGTAAAGGTTGAACCCGGAAAGAATGTTGTCCTCGGAGGAATTCCGGTCGGATGCAGCTATACGGTTACCGAAGTGACCGATACGACCGATCCGGATCATCCTATGCCTGCAGGTTATGTTCCGTATTCGGGAGATACATCACCCAAGACCGGTACAATTACTGCAAATAATAATGATTCTGTTAAATTTAAAAATGAGATAATAAAACACGATATAATTATAAGCAAGACGGCAAAGCTTTATAAAGAGAAGCAAAAGGACGGCAGCAGAACAGAAGTAACCTCCGGTCCCGAATATGATGATTGGACAGCAGAGGATTTCGAATTCAGCGTTAAGCTTGACAACCTTTGTGTGGAAACAGAATATACTTATACGATTAACGGTACCAACTACACATTCACCTCTGATGATGAAGGCGAAGCCGAAATACCGGCAGATCCCGATAAATTAACTCTAAAAAATGCCGAAAGTATCATTTTTAAAGATCTCCCTTATGGGGCAGAGTGCCTCGTTGTTGAGACCACTGAGCAGCCGGAAGAAGAAAATGTAAAGTACGAAACATTTGTAAATGCTGACGGAAGCGGAGATGTTGATACAAAACAGTGGTTTGGCACTTTAACCGATTCAGACAGAGAAATTTCATATACCAATAATAAGGTCGATATGGAAAGTGAAAAAATATCGGTTGTTGTTGAGAAGCGTTGGATCAAGAAGAGCGGAGACGGTTACGATGATATAACAGAAGATCCGGAGGAACTTCCCGAGAATATCTATGTATATGTAGGTCGTTATGCAGTCGATGCAGAAGGCAACAAGATCACTTCGCCGGAGTTTGCTGTTGCGCGTAGTGTAGTATGGGCGGTGGGAAGTCATTCGGTTGAAAACTGGATGCACACATTTAAGGATCTTGATAAGTCGGTTGAAATAGACGGAACCACCTATGATTATTATTACTTCGTAGCAGAGTCTCCTGTCAACGGATTCGAACAGGTGGCTAAAGATGATAGCTGTATACATATCATCGGTGATAATGAATTTATCTATGAAGAGGATAACTCAGTTCCCGGAGTATATAAAAGGACCATTACGAATGAAAAGCTGCAGACAGGAAGCCTGAAGATAGATAAAGCAGTAGACGGTAATTTTGCCAGCCGCGATAAGACATTTAATTTCACCGTTTATCTGACAGATAAGGATGGAAATCCTGTAAGCGGTGAGAACTTTATTGTTCAAAAGCTTGATGCTGACGGAGTAGGTGAGGAACAGGCAAAATTCTTTGATGGTTCACCTTTGAGGATTACATTGTCTCAGGGAGAGTCATATGAATTCAAGAATCTTCCCGTCGGAACCAGATATATAGTTACGGAGTCTGATTATTCAGGCGAAGGTTATACGACATCTGTTAAGATGGAGGGAGATGCTGACTGGCAGGATAATAAACGGACCATAAACGGCAGTATGACTGATGATTCGGAAGTGAGTGTTCATTTTAAGAACACCAGACAAGGTATCATTCCGACAGGTATTTATATGAATATTCTCATTCCCATATTGCTCCTTATCATATCGATAGCGGGTATTTACATTTCAATGATCCGTTCAAAGAGATGGAAGGATTGCCTTGAGGGATAGCAAGACTCATCTTTAAAGAATGTCTGATGAAAAAGTGAAAGCAAATGGAACGACCTGAATTTGATAGTATAAAAAACTACGAAGAGTTCTGTAAGTATTACTGGTACAGGGATGAACTGATAAAGATCTGTAAGGATCACGGCCTCAAGGCCCCGAGTGGTAAGATAGAGCTTTATAAAGTGATCGAAGCTTACTATGCAGGGGAAATGATTCTGCCTGACAAGAAAGTAAGAAGCAGAAAAAAGAAAGCGGCTGTCACCGAACTTACCCTTGATACAGGACTGATAGAATGCGGTTTTACATTCGGAAACAGTGGTGCCTGTCACCTTTAAGGAATTGTTACAAGGCTTAATAGTTTTGTAATGGTGACAGGCACCTGCAATTGGCACCTGCAATTCGAACATCCGTATCTGGGCAAGAATATCCGAGAGATATCGAATGTGTTGTTGGGGCCTGAATCGAATCTAGTAAATGATACTTGACGCAAAATTATAAAAAGTATAAAATACATTCAAAACTATAAAAAGTATAAAATATTCAAAAAACTATAAATAGTATAAAGGAGACTGGTTAAATGCAAAATCCGTTTACTACGACTTTTAGTAAATTTCCTGAATACACATATATCTCTACAATTGAACCCAAAGAAATAATTGAAAATTTTTCATATGATCATCCTTCCGAGGCAGTTTATAAAATTACAGGTTTA
>CACYCJ010000192.1 GCA_902772925.1 uncultured Lachnospiraceae bacterium | reverse complement strand
GCAGCTTCTTGCAAAGCTTTCTATGGATTTATTAACATTATGCATTCCCTGTACGATTCCGGGGCCGTCAAACTCATGCACTTCAATGCTTTCCTTTGAACCGTCAGCTGCGGTATATACAAGCTCAACCTTTCCGGGGCCGGGTATTTTAAGCTCCGACGCCTTATAAACATCACCGTATGCATGTCTTGCTATGGTAATGGGCTTCTCCCAGTTTTTAACGCAGGGCTCGATACCTTTAACGATAATAGGAGCACGGAATACCGTTCCGTCAAGAATCGCTCTTATCGTTCCGTTGGGAGATTTCCACATTTCCTTAAGTTTATACTCCTCTACTCTTGCCGCATTGGGAGTAATGGTCGCACATTTAACGGCTACTCCGTATTTCTTTGTAGCATTTGCGGAATCGATCGTCACCTGATCATCGGTCTCATTTCTATGCTCGAGTCCGAGATCGTAATACTCCGTCTTAAGATCGATAAAGGGAAGCAGAAGCTCATCCTTTATATACTTCCAGAGAATCCTTGTCATCTCATCTCCGTCCATCTCAACAAGCGGAGTCGTCATTTTGATTTTTTCCATTGTTCTATATATCCTTTCTAATTGTTATCGAGTTTTTTAAAGTTTTTTCATGTGTAATACTATATACCTCGGGCAGGCTGATAATGCGTAGACTGCGCCTCCCAAAAGTATTATGAACATTACCGCATAAAATACCGAAAGCGGAAGCTTCAGAAATTCATAAACCACAAATCCGATTGCGCCGACGATAAGTGCAATGAGCATCATCACGGCCATATTAAAGAATGTATTGAGGTTTCCTCTGAGTGCGCTGTACTCATCATCCCAGACGATGTAGGGTGCAGAGCTGTCCATCGACATTCCTATAAAGATCGAAATAATATGCGCAAACAGCATTACAAGCGCATAATACAGTCCTTCAAATATCGTAAAGTGCATAAAGCATCCTGCAACAACGTCCATTATTATAAGACATGGAAATGTAAAAATAAAGCTTGCGGCTGCTTTTGCATACATTTGTGTCTTATAAGGAACGGGTATGAACTTTATCAGAGACAGGTGCTGGCCTTCTCTTGTAAACGCAGTAGATGCAATGGAATTAAGTGCCGTTGCGATAAATGAGACCGCTATCACAAGGAGTGCCACCAAAAATTTTGCTCTTCCCAATCCGTCCGTATACTGCTGAATGAGCTGCTGCATGGTTTCCTTATTTCTCGTAAGGAAGAAAAGAAGGAATATCCCGGCAGGCCATAACAGATTGATATAAGCACAGTTTGCCGAAAATGCCTTTGTTCTTGTAAGAACCTTAATCTCCTTTGCGAGACTTGCCATAAACGGTGAGCTTTGCTTCATTGCATTATCCTTTATCCCAACCTTTTTGGTAGAGCCGAGCGAAGCCGCCGTATAAAGTCCCTGCTGATACAAAAGCTTTCCGCAAAAATAGAGAATCGCAACTATACCGGCATTACCTGCCAGGTATAAAAGAAGATATAATATGCTTCCGCCGCTCACTGCCTTAGAGAGCCAGGGAACGGTAAAGAAGATCACATTCAGGGTTCTCGTAAGAAGGTTGGTCCCGCTTCCCAGCGATTCAACATAATTTTCCACATTTATCTCACCGATGCCCCTCAGCGAAAGCAGAAAAACTCCCGCAAACAGAAGCAGAAATACGGTCGATATCCTGAAAAAAGTTTTGGAATTTTTAACGCCCTTAAGCGTTGCCATAAGTATAAGGCTGAAGATAGCACAGTATGCAAGAGGGATAAGCGGTATCAGAGCTATCCCGATCACTGCCGATATTATTGAAATGGGATTAAGCGCCGCCATCAGTCCCAGGTTCCTGCCGATTGCAAGGAAGAATCCCAAAAATACCGAGATCAGTATAAGAAATTCCATTACGCTTTCCGCCATGTACGAGTACAGGAATTTTCCCATCATAAGCTGATGCGCGGGTATCGGAAGCGTCACAAAATGCTCTCTGTCAGACGAGAAAAACAGTGTGCTGAATATCACCAGGATACCGAATATCATCGAAAAAGCAGACAGTATCTGCAGCTCGAAAAGTATTCCTCCGTCCGGACTTTCCACCTCTAAAAGGGCTTCCGTCATGACATAGCTTATAACTCCTACTACTATGCAGCAGGGCACCATGATAAGAAGGACTGCTATGGCAGCCAGTACCTTATATGAAGTCTTATCCGGGAGCTGCATCTCTGTATTTTTTGAAAGTATGCCATAGAGAGATTTTATACCGTTCATAGAGCTTCCTTTGCTTTTTCCTGATCCGGACCGACCATCTCGATAAAGATGGATTCAAGGTCCTTACCTTCATGTTTCTTCTGAAGGTCTTCAACAGTTCCCTGGTATAATGCCTTTCCGTGGTTTATGATAATGATCCTGTCACAAAGCTTTTCCGCCACCTCAAGCACATGCGTTGAGAAAAGCACCGCATTATTATTTTCGGCATGCTCCTTCATCATCTGCTTCAGCTCATAAGCCGCGGAAGGGTCGAGTCCGGTCATAGGCTCGTCCAGTATCCATGCAGGCGGATTATGGATCAGTGCAGATATGACCATTGTCTTCTGCCTCATTCCGTGAGAATAATCCTTCATCGGAACTCCGATGGAATCCTTTATCCCGAATCTTTCGGAAAGCTCCATTATCCTCTTTTCTCTGTCCTCTGAAGGCACCTTATATACATCGGCTATATAATTGATATACTCCAGCCCGGTAAGCTGAAGCAGTATATCCGGATTATCCGCCACATAGGCAAATGACTCCTTTGCCTTTATAGGTTCCTTGACAATGTCAAAACCATTTATCAATGCCCTTCCCGATGCGGGCTTTAGTATTCCGGTAAGCATCTTTATAACAGTTGTTTTTCCGGCACCGTTAGGTCCGGCAAAGCCCACTATCTCGCCCGGCTTTATCTCGAATGAAAGATCATCGACCGCCTTGAAATCCTTTCCGTAGATCATTGTAAGATTCTCAGCTTTAATCATAAAAAATACCCCTTATCAACCCAATCCTTCACTATCCAGATACTCTGTTATGGCCTTTAATACTCCGCTTTCCGATAGTGGAAGCGCAACATGCTTTGCGGCATCTCTTACCTCCTGCCGCGCGCTTCCTATGGCATAGCTTTCTTCCGCAGCCATAAGCATCTCAATGTCATTAAGATTATCACCGAAAACCATAGTCTCTTCCCGGGTTATTCCGAGTATCTCCTGAAGTTGCATAAGGGTCTTTCCTTTAGTGGCCTCGGGATATACGATATCCATCCACATTATACCCGCAGATGCAATGGTAAAATGATCCTTCCATTTTTTCGTGAACCATTCATCCACGATGGCCTCTGCGTTGTCCTTATGGTAAATGGACATTTTAACGATATCATCATGCAGATTAGTCTCAAAATCCCCGACAACACTTATGTCAAATTTATAGGAATCCTTCATCCAATAGAACATTTCGCTTTCTTCTTCACAATACGCCTTGTCAACTCCGCAGAGCATTATATCACAGTCTTCAAGCCGTCTTGCATCCCTGATCATTTCGAAAAGCTCTCTTCTGTCTATTACATGGCATGTATATACCTGATTTTTATCCCTGAGGACGCTCCCGTTATCTGTAATGTAATAAATATCGTCCATAACAGGCATAAACAGCTTTCTCATACTTACATACTGCCTGCCGCTCGCTCCGGCAAATACGATATTATGCCGTTTCATCCTTCTTATCACATCATAGATACCTTTATCGATCTGATCCGTCCCGTCCGGAACAAGTGTTCCGTCTATGTCGCTTGCTATAAGCTTTATCATTTTTTCACTCCATTCACCGGGTTTGTTTTTATCGGTTATATTAACCGAATAGTCACTTTATTTTCGCATTACTTTGTGGTAAGCTGTGTTATGCTGTTTAATACAAAAGACAGCAAGAAGCATCATAAATCGCTGAAACACATTGAGGTTCGTTACATGATAACATATACAGTCAAAAAGAATAAACAGTCAAGAATATCCTTTCGTATCGCAGCAGCTATCATTATGCTGATACCTGCCATGCAGATAACTCTCTTCATTCTCGGATACGGAAGAGATCACAAGATCGTACTCATTCTCTGCATTTTCCTTTTCTTATATGGTGTATATCTTTTTATCCATACGCTCAGAAAAAGCCAGTATGACCATGTATACACCTTCGATGACGAAGCCATGCATGTAAAGCATAAGTACGGCGAGGATGTTATCCCCTACGGCGATATCATCGATGTCAATCAGATAATTCCCGAAAATGAGAATCTCTACAGTATCATTCATGTCAAAACCGAAAAGGATCAATATGTCATTCCGTTTTCCTTCAAAAAGGAAATGGCTGATTCCGTATATAAGCTTCTTTTGGAGCATACTACCATAAGCAGTCTCAAGGAAGAAGCTTCCTCCGAAAAGGCTGAGGATTAAGCCTGCTCGTTATAGGCGTCCTTAAGCCTTTGCAGCAGCTCCTCCAGCTCTTCATTTGAGATATATACAAAATTTCTGAGACTTCTTAAGGGGGATGCCGCGATAAGCTCGGAGCCCATTACATTATCCTCTTTATCCAGATTGTCTATAAACGGTCTTAGCTTTTCCACGCTTAAAACTATTTCCTTAAGCTTTTCATACTTGAAAAGATCGCCCAGCATAGTATCCATTTCTATGGGGATCGGCTTCTCATAGCCCTCATCAAGCTCTATGTCTTCATGGCATACGATATCCTTTGAGGATTTCGCTATCTCAATCCTGAAGGTTCCTTTAGGCGCCACCCATTCATGCATATCAATATCATAATAGGAAAATGCGTCTTTACCGAGTGTAAACACATATGTGACCGTCTCGCCGGGATTTATCATCTTTTTGTCAAAGCCCTTCAGCTCATGAGCAGGTCTTACAGCCGCTCCGGTAAGGTCGGCAACATATAGCTGAACTATCTCTTTACCGGGACGCTTTCCTACATTCGTTACATCCACGCATACCGTGTAATCAAAATCATCAACCTTTTCTATCGTAAGATTATCATATTTGAACTCGGTATATGAAAGTCCGTATCCGAAGGGGAACAGAACCTCCATCTTCTTTGTATCATAATATCTGTAGCCCGCAAATATTCCTTCCGCATAGCTTACCTTATAATTTGCGCCGGGATAATTCAGATGGCTCGGATTATCTTCAAGGAAGAAGGGGAATGATTCCGCAAGCTTTCCGGAGGGATTTACCTTTCCGTAAAGCACATTCATTACTGCTTCTCCGCAGCCCTCGCCTGCCATATATGCTTCAACCACACCCTGCACTTCAAATATCCAGGGCATTTCCACGGGTGAACCGTTATGGAGGACTACGATGACATCCTTCTCGAGCTCGGTAAGTATTTCGATAAGTGCATTCTGACATTCGGGAAGTCCCATGTCCTTTCTGTCATAGCATTCCGATTCAAACACATCCGGAAGTCCGGCAAATACAACAACCTTGTCAACCTCGGCCGCTGCTGCGGTAACCTCTTCAAAATAGCCTTCGGCCTCATCGGGATCCATATCTCTGTCCGCAGGGAAGCCTTCCGCAAATATCACATTTCCGTACTTTTCCGCAATGCTGAGCGCGGATACCACCTTATGTGAATTGATATGACTTGATCCGCCTCCCTGATATCTCGGCTTAGACGCAAAGCCTCCAACGAAAAGCACCTTCTCGTCACTTCTCAGAGGCAGAACCTTTCTTCCGTCATCACCTTCATCATTTGCAAGAAGAACTATACATTCCTCGGCAATCCTTACGGCTTCCTCATGGTCCTTATCCCTGTCAAATGTCACATTATCCCTTTTACCGGAAATGCCTTTATTTACCAGTGTCAGGACATTTCTGACTGCGGCATCGAGCTTATCCATTGAAAGTCTTCCGTCTCTTACGGCACCTGTGATAAGCTTATCATTTACTCCGTTGCAGCCGGGCATCTCGAGATCAAGCCCCGCCTCTATTCCCTTTACTCTGTCGGAAACGGCAGCCCAGTCGGACATTACCAGTCCGTCATAGCCCCATTCATCCCTGAGGATGTCCGTGAGAAGCCATTTATTTTCCGTGGAATAGGTTCCGTTGAT
>CACYCJ010000191.1 GCA_902772925.1 uncultured Lachnospiraceae bacterium | reverse complement strand
GGGCGTAGGCTGGTACGCTCCGCTTTCCGGTGAACCGGTATACAGACTTTACAATCCGAATTCCGGTGATCACCATTATACGATGAGTAAAAATGAGAAAGATACCCTCTCAGCTATCGGATGGAATTATGAAGGCATCGGCTGGTATTCAAATGTATATAAGACCGTTCCTCTTTACAGGCAGTATAATCCGAATGCTTCTGTCGGCAGTCACAATTACACCACAAGTCAAAATGAAAGCTACCGGCTTGTATACAGCGGCTGGAGATATGAAGGCATCGCCTGGTACGGTATTGATATAAACAGCGGATACAGCAACAGCAGCCTTATCTCATATGTAAATATCAGTCCCAATAAATCGGTAAACAGGAAATATAAGATAGACACGATCACTATTCACCATATGAGCGTAAATCTGTCAGTTGAAAAATGTGGTGAAATGTTTGCTAAAGAATCAAGAAGAGCTTCCTCCAATTACGGAATAAGCTCCGATGGAAGGATTGGTCTCTATGTCGAGGAAAAGGACAGGGCCTGGACATCATCTAACGGAGAAAATGACAACAGAGCCATTACCATAGAGGTTGCAAATGACGGTTTTGAAAAAGACCACTGGCATATCTCCGATGCCGCCATGGATTCACTGATAAAGCTCTGTGCGGATATATGCAGAAGAAACGGAATTGCAGAGCTTAAATGGGAAGCCGATCCGTCTCTTATCGGTCAGACGGACAGACAGAATCTTACGGTTCACAAATGGTTTGCCAATACCGTCTGCCCCGGACCTTATATATTCTTCTCATTACCGAAAATTGCCAATGAAACAAATAAGCTTCTGGGAAAGGAAACTCACATCAGTCCTTATATATACAAGGGAATAGATTACAGTCCCGTTTATAACCCGGAGTTTTATCTGGATAATAATGAGGATCTTAAGATTGAGTACGGAAATGATATGGTAACTCCGATGGAGCACTTCGTACTATGCGGAATGAAAGAAAAAAGACAGGCAGCCCCGAACTTCAACCTTCGTGTGTACATGGATAACAATCCCGACCTTGTAAAGGCTTTCGGTGAGGACTACCTGTCGTATTATAAGCATTATTGCGTTCGCGGAAGATTTGAAGACAGAGTTTCATATTAAAATGTTACACTGTACCACCCCCGTGTAACATAAAAGAAAATGCAGGGTCTATTGATCCTGCATTTTCTTTTATGCTTTTTCAATTTTACAGCTATGATGTTTAAACTCCGGTTGTTCATTTTTTATATCTTTATCATAGTTGATTCCAACAAGTATCAGATTTCCTTTATAATGTTCCAATCTTTCAGGATATTTTTGTCTATGAATCTGTTCTATGGCAGTATCTGCATTTTCCTCGTATTTCATCTCTATAAGCAGTGCCGGAACATCCGGTTTTAACGGTATGAATGCTAAATCCGCATATCCCTTCCCTGTATCAAGTTCAGGAATAATCGTATAATAATCCTGGGCTCTGTAATATGCCAGTTGAACAGCATAGCTCAGGCCAGCTTCACTATGATATGTTCTGTTTCCTGCCCTATTATGCGCCAATTCAATCAACTCAGCTACTGCTTCTTCATCGCAGTTCCAAGTTGCTTCAAGCAGCTTTCCGGAATTATTCAATGCTCTGAATGTCATTGTCCAGTCTTTTGCTTTCGTTGATGATTTAAAAACATCCAAAATTTCTTTATTCGGAATGAATACTTCCCCTCTATCCCTGTTATAACTCAGATAGCCTAAATGTATAAGCATAGTCAGGATGTCATCCTTGTTATGAAAAGTTGTCATATCATTTTGATATCCGGAGACATCTATCTTAACACAGCCACCGTTCATCAGCACTGCAACATCTTCCTTAAGTCCATCAAAGTTCCAATCAATATACTGCTTCAGAGCTTCATAGGTTTCGGTTTCATTCCAATAGTTCTCTATTCGCTTATTTCTAATCGCTTTTACCACGGAATATGGATTGTATATTTTATGTACTCGATACAGATTATCATCTATGTCTGCACCCTCAGTCAAAAACTCCTTAGATACAGAATTGGAAAGTCTGTAACCATCATACCACTTTTCAAATTCAGAATATGCCAATTTATTCTTTACACACAGCTCTTGTACCTCTTCTGTAGTAAAGCCTGCATACGGAGCCAGTTGTAGCGGAAGAAGCATGGAATATTCATCGAACATATTCAACGCAGAATGCTTTCCGTATTTCTTTATCGGAAGAATACCTGTCATATACGCCAAAGCGATATATTCCTTATCCTTCAGCCAGTCGCGAAGAAAATCCAGATATTTTTTTTGCCCTTCCTTATTATCCGCATATTCACGGAATATAACATCCCATTCATCTATTATAATTACATACTGAATTCCTGATTTTCTGTAAAACTTATCTATGCTGAAAAAGAAGTCATTTGTATCATAATTTGTTCCCGGATAAGCCTCATCAAGTTCGTCAAGGATCCGCTTTTTTATTGTATTCAAAGACTCATCTACAGACTTATCCTTATTAAAAAAGCCGGTCATCACAAGCCTTATCACATTAAAGCTTCCCATGTACTCATCCCACGGATGGTTCGAATCCTTTATTTTACTGATTTTACATTTTTCGAAAAGAGTCCTGCTTTCGGCTTCACGGTCATAATATGCACATATCATATCCGCTGCCATTGTTTTTCCAAACCTACGCGGGCGGGAAACACAGGCATATTTTTGTTTTGTCTTCACAATACTGTTGAGATAAGCAATCATTTCAGTCTTATCAATAAATATTTCTGATTCCATCGCTTCTTTGTAGGATTGATTGCCCGGATTCAAATATATTCCCATATACCCAACCTGCCTCCTTTGCTCAGTCAGTTACCCTTTGCATATAGGCACCCGACTAAAATGTTACACTGTGCCCGTCTCCATGTCACATTATGTCAATAACGCCATAACGAATTGTCAATTTCAACAATCCGTTTTATAGTATTCCTTTATAGTCTTTTCCATTTCCTCACCGCAATCGGCACCGTTTTTAACATTTACCGTCCATTCCACGGTTTTTTCTATTGCGGTCTTTATATCCCATTTTCTACTCCAGCCGAAGGTTTTTTCTATCTTTGTGCAGTCAAGCTTGAGGAATGTGGCTTCATGTGGACCGTTATCACCTTGATGCTTTACGCCGATTTTATCTCCGGTTCTTTCATTCCATGCATCGCAGAAAAGGCCGGCAAGCTCCCCTGTAGTAACGCAGTCGCTGTCGAGAGGACCGACATTATAACTTCCCTCAAGCAGAGATGCCTTGTACTGTTCCATCGCTATAAGAAGATAAGCGGATACAGGCTCGAGAACATGCTCGTAAGGTCTTATGGATGCGGGATTTCTGAGTATTATATCCTCTCCCTTTTCGGCTGCCCTTACACAATCGGGGATAATGCGGTCGAGTGCATAGTCACCGCCGCCTATTACATTTCCGGCTCTGACGGTAGATACTGCTATATCCCTTTCGGCAAAAAATGATTTATTGTAGCTGTAGGTTACAAGCTCAGAGCAGGATTTTGAATTCGAGTAAGGATCATATCCGCAGAGAACCTCATCCTCTTTATAACCCTCTGCCCGCTCAAGGTTAAGATAAACCTTGTCTGTCGTAACATTTACCACCGACTTTACACTGTCGGTCAGCCTCACGCATTCAAGAAGGTTAACAGTTCCCATAACATTTGTTTCATAGGTATAGACAGGCTCCTTGTAGGACGTTCTTACAAGGGGCTGAGTTGCTAAATGGATAACTATTTCAGGCTGAGCGTCATCAAAGCATTTTTTAAGTGACGCAAAGTCTCTGATATCTCCCTTTACGGAATTAATATCTTTATCGAGTCCTGCCATTTCAAATAGAGACGGTTCTGTCGGAGGGTCAAGCGCATAGCCCGTAACGGACGCCCCTGCCATGCAGAGCGCCTTTACTATCCAGCTTCCCTTGAAGCCGGTATGTCCGGTAACAAGAACTCTTTTCCCTTTGTAAAATGAAAGATCTGACATTTGTAATCGCATAATCTTTACCTCCGTCCTTAACACCAAAACAATTTTTTCGTACAGGTGTTTTACCGTGCGTCTTACGCATAGCGCCTGTTTAAAAATATTTTTTCGCTATGCCTGTCTGTTTTTTTCTTGTCTGTATTTTTTCCTGTCCGTGGCTTGCCTGTCTGCGTCTTTTCTGTCTTCGTTCAACCTGTCTGTAATTTGTCTGCCCGGGGTCCTCCTGTTGTCACCGGCATTTTTGAAATTAATGCGTTCCTCTTCTATTACAAGCGGCCGGTTCATTACTCTCTTATTTATGCTTAGGACGTATTCTCCCAAGAAGCCTATAAAGAAAAGCTGCAGCGATCCGAGGATAAGAACCGCAAGAAGTATGGGTGTGGTTCCTGCCGCGAATCTGTCCCAGTAAACAAGCTTCAGAACAAGATATACCAATGCAACGATAAGGCTCGCGAAGGACATTATAAAGCCTGCTATGGTTGCAACTCTGAGGCCTGCCTTTGTATAGGAGGTAAAGCTCAGCATTGCCGCATCATACAGTGTGAAGAAATTGTTGTGTGTCTTTCCCGCTCTTCTTTTTGCCTGCTCATAAGGGATATCCACTCTCTTATAGCCGAGCTCCGCCACTATTCCCCGAAGGAAGGGCGTGGGATCGTCAAGATTTTTTAAAACCTCAATAAAGCTTTTGTCATAAAGTCCGAAGCCTGTAAAATGCTCTATCTGATCAACATCGGACATAGCCTTGATTGTCTTGTAGTAGCAGCTTCTGAGAAATCTTATGAATTTGTTTTCCTTGCTTGTAGTCTTTATGCCGCAGACTATCTTCGCACCGTTTTCCCATTCCTCCACAAATCTCGGAATCAGCTCCACCGGATCCTGAAAATCGCAGCAGAGGCTTACGGTACAGTCACCGTCCGTCTGGCACATTCCGTAATAGGGTGAATTGAATTGTCCGAAATTCTTGGCATTAAAGATTGCCCTTATCTTTTTATTGTTTTCGCAAAGCTCCCTGATAAGCGCTCTCGTATTATCCGTGGAATCATTATCAATGAAAAGAATGTCATAATCGTATTCCGGCAGATCATTTTCAAACATGGAAATGACCGCATCACTAATGGGAACGACATTTTCCTCTTCATTGTAGCAGGGTATCATTATGCTGATCTTTTTCATGAACTCTTTCCTCGCAGCTTGTGTCCGTTCAAAAAATTATCTCGATTTCGACCCGAACCAGGCAATGGTTTTTTCTATACCTTTATCAAAGGATGTTTCCGGCGCATAGCCCGTGACATTTTTATATGCAGCATCCGAAACCAGGTGCATCACCTGACCTTCGGGATATGGTAATGCTCCGCGCAAAAGCTTTGCATTCGGCGACAGCTTATCTCTTATCACCTCAATGTATTTATAAAGCTCCTCGGCCTTACCGCCGCTTACGCAATAAATACTGCCGTCCTCGCCCTTTTCGGAAAGGAGCGCCATGATCTTCGCGGCATCCTCTGAATATATATAATCCCAAAGCTGTTCACCGAGCGTCATAGAGAAATCCTCTCCCCTACGAAAAGCTTTTATCGCCTGCATAATGATGCTTCTTTCCGTATCGCCGGGGCCGTAAACGCTGAGTATTCTGGTCCATATATGCTTTATTCCGTATTGTTTACATAAAATCCTGCTTAAGCTTCCCGCTGCAAGCTTTGAAATCCCATAGGAATTTATCGGGAATGCAGGTGTTTCAGCCGTAAGAACATTTTCCGTCGGCCCGTACTCCGCCTGCGAGCCTGCTCCCACAAAGGTCTTACAGCCTATCCTTTTCGCAAGCTGAACAGCCTCCAGGGTATACTCTATATTTCTTTCCTGGACAAGCGGATCATTTCTGTCCTCACCGGTAGTACCCGCCCATCCCAGATGGAAAAATGTGTCGCAGTTCATCCATTCAATATTAGGTCCGGTGAGTCTCAGAAGGTCCTTTATATCACAGGGTATTTTGATGACCATATCACTTTCGGGTATCCTGACAGCCCTCTTTGAGTCCGGTCTGTATACGGCATAAACCGTTACTCCCTGTTCCATATAGTATTTTGTCAGAGCCATGCCTATCATTC
>CACYCJ010000190.1 GCA_902772925.1 uncultured Lachnospiraceae bacterium | reverse complement strand
CTCACGTTTTTCGGGAGATAAACTCTCAAAGCTCTTCCATATAGCCTCTACGCGATAAGCAAGCTTCAGTTTATTTTTCGCAGCTATAGCTAATCCATTTACTTTGTCACTATCAATGGGATCGTCTTCAGAACTCTCAATCCGTCCTTCCTCGCATTTATGAAATATACAGCTCAGAACAGGAATATCCATTCTCATTGCTTCAACATTTTTTATAATATAATTCAGAACTCTGTAATCATTCTCATTCTCGACATATTTCCGAAATTCTTCTATATCCTCAGCCATAGCCATTAAACTATTTAATTCATCTTCAGTTTTTTTCTGCATATTAACCATCTCCATATTAGAAAAAGGGCAGTTATGAATTTAAAAATCTTAAATCATAACTGCCTCGAATAATTCAGATATTATATTGTATCGCAAATCGTGAAACACAATATAATTATATCAGTTTTTAAAAAATCCCGCCACATTATAATCGGATTTCCTTTATTATCAAAAAATGCCGATACATTTCTGCATCGGCATAATACATTATATTTCTTTAAGAGGATTAGCCCCTTATCCCGTTTAACATATTAGTTAGCCCCCTGTCGTCTTTACTCAGTGGTCTGGCTGTACAGAGTCCAGTAGCTCTTTCCGTCTATCTCTTCGTAGCCCATAACGGCATGACATGTGTATTCTGTCTCATCTCCGTAAGAGGTAATCTCATCATAAGTGATATAATAGTATTGTCCGTCATATTCTGCCGAAGTTATCTTGGTATAATATTCTCCACCGAAAGTCATCGGAAAATAGTAATATGATTTACCGTCTTCACCTACATCCTTATATGCACGTCCGACTCCATCAAGAAATGAAAGCACTTCCGGAATCTTGTCCGGATCGGCATGTGCTATATTTTTCACCATCCAGTCTACTTTTTCGGCATCACATTCATAATATCCATATATCTCACCGTTACTCGGCACCCACCATGATCTCGGATCGGTTATACCGTCATAATAGGTAAACCCGTCACTTTCTGTGTTGTCCCATTTAAGAGAATGCCAGTCCCCGGGAATCGAAATCGTGCCGTAGCATCGTAACATTGAATCAATAATATTATCTCCCATAAGTGAGTCGAACTCACCTGTATCAGAATCATATTTTTTTATTTGAGAAGCATACTTCGTAAATGTTTGAAGCGACGCCATATCCGGAAGTGAATCCACCGGAACTGACAGCTTAAGATCCGAAACATCCTGTCCCAATGCGGTTTTTAAAAACTTCACTGCATCAGGTGCGGTGTAGCTGTCAGAAGATACATTTTGTTCGTCAAGAAAATGATCGGAGGAAATCGCATCGGGCTCCGGATCGGTTCCTCTGAACGATGATAATGAGTCGTAGTTAGTAAGCAGGACCTCTTTATAAGACGAGAGCATCTCATCTGTTTTAGTCTTAAAGTCCTCGTAAGAAACGGCATTATCAGCTATATAGTATTTTGCCGGATCGTTATAATCCAATATTGCTGCCGCAGCCGAACTGTTAATAACAGGCTTGCTGCTTCCGTCATCAGCTACTGTACAAAGCTTCTCGTTAAAAGAAAAGCCTTCGCCGCCTGTCTCATTTGGCTGAAATGAATAAATGATCAAGCCCTTTCCGTCTGTATTTCTGAATATTCGGTCAATAGGAAACCATGGACCGACACCACCGGTCATAGCCCAAAGCTGTCCCTCACCTTCATCTGAGCCGTTTATATCCCAGTTTACTATCTTCCCTGATTCGGGGTCATAGCTCCAAAACAGTACATCTGCATACCACTCCAGCGGATTACCGTTATCATCTGTGTAACCTCCTGTTTTCGTACGCTTCACAGCAACCATTTCAGGAACCTCGTCACCCCAGAAATCTCCTATAGCAACTGTTTTCTGTAGTTTTTCCGACTGACTACCATTAAGAGGATACCCGGATATCACTACAGAATACTCATCATAATTATCTTCAAGCTCGGCAAGATACGCTTTGTATGCAGCCAATGTATTTTCCTCAAGCTTTTTCCGGTTTTCTTCGGCATCATTTTGATTCTCAGTCGTCTGACTTTCCTCTTCGGTAGATCCTGCCTCAGTGCTTTCGTCCTCTGTTTCTCTGTCTGTTACCTCAATAGTCGTAGTCGTCACATTTCCGGATTCGGTAGTTTCGTTACTACTGTTCATTTTTCTTACGAATACAACAGCTATTATAACTACTGCTATCGCAGATACAGCCGCTAATCCTATTACCGCTATCAGTACCTTGATCAGTACTGATGTTTTATTACCGTTATTATTCTGACCATCTGACATTTTTTCTTCTGCCACTCAAAATGTGTTTAAATATGCTCAAACACATCGAGAAATTGAAGTCCTCACAGATACTTCTTACTGCTTCAATGTGT
>CACYCJ010000189.1 GCA_902772925.1 uncultured Lachnospiraceae bacterium | reverse complement strand
TGAGACGACAACTCAGACTACAACAGAAACGACAACGGAAACCACTACAGAAGAGGTTAAAAAGACCTGGGCGGAAGAGAATGAAATCGAATATACGAAAATGTATGAGCCGTTTCGGTATGAAACAAGGCGTATAGAGATACAGGACGGAGTTCCCGTGGATACAGACAAGATGTTTTACGGACCTGCTATTTGTACTCTCAGTAAGATTGAAAATGAAGAAACGGATGAATATAAATTTGTATTTGAGTTTGCAGACAGCAATTTGAAAAAATTCCAAGAGGTGGAAACGAAGCAAATTTTCAGAATTCTGCCTTTTGATAAGAATACAGGGCTGTATTTTGATGGAGATCCTTTTGAAGATAATGTGCAGACAGGCTCAAGAACCTATGATGTTGACGGCGAAGAGATAAATGTAACCTATGAATTGTCAATGTGGGATAGTTCGGATCCTGTGACCGGGGCTGATGGGATTAACTATGATGTTACGGGCTTTTATATAAAAGTAACAGTTCCGAAGGGCTATGACGGGATCGGATATTATGTTGCATACGCAGATCTTAAGACCGCTGAAGCGGACGGTACGATCAAGGATACTCTTGATCAGACACTTGACTGGAAGAACGGAGCCTTTTTCTTTGATACAAAGGATTACGACGCTGACAAAGAAGAGCTGCAGGATAATGAACCCGGAGAACATAACTTCTGGATGGATTGATTTACCAAAGGTGTCAGACATAAAGAGTTATATTTAATGGAAAGGTATGTTTGAGAAAGAAATGATGAAACAGAAGAACAAATGGATAAAACTAAATGCTGTTTTATTATCGGTGGCAATGCTTTTGTCGTTGATAATGATTCCAAGGAAAGATGTTTGTGCGTATGAAGCCGCCGGGCGCGCAATATCATTAAATAACCCGAGGATTACCACGGATTCTTCTCTGGGCAGAATAGTTACATATGATGCGGTATGGTTCGGGTATTATCCTCAGGCTGAAGTGGTTGCTTCTTCTTATAAGTATGATAATGTGGAAGACAGATGCCTTAATAATGGAGATGTCATATATGATAGCGAGCTTTATACCAAACTATGTGAAAGTGATGAATGGAATGAATATAATGATTTATTTATTGGCCCAATTCAATATCACAGAATGAAAGCGTCTGATGCGACATTTTATGATACCTACGATACCAGAGGCTATTATTGCTGGCATAAGGATTATTCAACATACCGGTATTTCAGATATGAACCTATCAAGTGGAGGGTACTTAGTGTTGAAAATGGTAAGGCTCTTCTTCTGGCAGACAAGGTAATTGATAATCAGGTTTTTGACCTATATTATAAAAGCATGACATTTCATTATTATACATGGGACACTTCGACAATAAGAAGCTTTCTCAATTCATATTCTGCATCTAATAATACATATGGGAAATCCTATTCCGGAGAAAATGGTTTCCGTGGCAGAGCCTTTACTGCATTAGAGCAAAAATATATTATAAATACTTCGGTTACAACAAGAGAAAAGGTTAGTGCTGGGAAATATACGGATGTGACAGTGAATGATAGTATTTTCCTTCTAGATGAATCCGATATAAATGCTACGGATAATGCTGTTAAATATGGGCTTTCTGATGATATAGCATATTCCAGAATAGCACTTTCATCAACCTATGCTAAGGCCATGGGAACATGGTTTAACGTGATTGATAAAGATGATCCTCAATGCGGTTCTGCCAGCTGGTTACTTAGAAGTATATATGATACATATGACAGTAGAGCTGATTATGTAGATGGATGGGGGAAAATAAAGGATATCTCAAAAACCGGTCATGATGGTGTAAGACCGGCGCTTTATGCTGATATATCACAATGCAGTCTAGAACCTTCGGATATAATCGCATATGCCGGTACGGTTTCGTCTGACGGAACAAAGGATGAGACATCAAGAGTTATTCCTGACAGGATTGAGAAACTCTGCGGTGAAAATTTGACATGGAGTCTTGTTGACGACCCCGATTATGAAAATGGTAAAAAGCTTATTATAAAGGGTAAAGGTGACATGTATGATTATTCCGAGGTTAAGCCTTCGCCTTGGGTGCAGGAAATGAAAGCTTTATATGATAAACTATCAGAAATTGATAAAAAGAATTATCCTGCAGCTATAACCAATGTAGATATAGCAGAAGGTGTGACAAGAATAGGGGATAATGCATTTAATGATTTCGATGATACTTATTCTGTTGCAGAGGGCTTTTATACTATGCCGTCATCCATAAAAAAAATCGGTAAAGCAGCCTTTAAAGGAAATAGTAAACTAAAAAGAGTGATCTTTTCTAGAGACTTTCCGGAAGTCCATGGATGTACATCTGATGAGGATAATTCCTCATTTGACTCGGATATTATCTTGTTTAGGGAAGATGATGACCCCGAAATTTCTGATATTGAATATGAAGGATACAGTGTAGTACCATATAATTATAAGAATGGTTTTTCGCTGATAAGAGACGGCTTTCCTGTTATTAACAGTCTTGGTGGAATGGGAACGGATGGTGTAGAAACCGAATTTTTTAAGAATTTCTGGAACAAGGGCCCAGGTGGTTGGTGTCGGGGCGTTTTGAATGGGGTAGAAGAATTCATTAATCTCAATACATTTGGAGGGTATTGCTTTGGATTTTCTATTCTGGCGGCTGCCGAGTATGAAAAGAAAATAGATATGAAATCTAAATATTTTTCAAATATGCAGGGTGAAAGGCTGAATGAATATGGCTGTTATGGTACATATAACTCCTCTTATGGTTACTCGGTTTTTTCTTATAATAATGATCAGAAATTTATTTCAACATTGCAATCCGCATGGGTATCACAATTTGCACATGAATTCCGGGCTGCACGAGTTTTTAAAGATAGTGAAAAGAATTCCATAGATAATCTTTATAATTATCTTATCCAGGACAATGCTAATCCTATATTGATTACATATGAAAATACAAATGGTGGCTATCATACTATTACCATAGATACTTCCGTAAAGCCTATAGAAAATGGAAGTAAATTTACTGTTTTCTGCTATGATTGTAATCATCCGGTGTCATATAAGTATCTAAGGAATGCTATGAGTAATTATTATGTTTATCCGACATACGTAGAGTTTGATCGTAAAGATAATTCATTTACTGTCTACGCACAAAGGCATGATATAGATGGAAAAGGTGATAATAACCTTGACCTTGCCTTTCTTGATACAGATATTAAGTTCTATGATATCAGTGAGCTGAAAAAGTCGTTTTATGAAAAAATAGACAAAGCGTTTTTTGAATTGGATGAGGGCGGCGACACAAATGCGCTGATGAACACGAAGAAAGTAAGTATATATGCAGAGGAATCGGGAGACGGAAGAGGACAGTTGGTATATAGCTATTCCAATGAAAAGGGTCTTATTGATCATATAGAGACATCAGAAGGTGCTTCTTCCGAAAACTGCTGTGTATATTTTAAGGATGGGGATGTTGCGTCCATAAGTTGTATGTTTGATCCTGAAAAAGTTTATACCATCAAATCAGAGGGGAACTCAGAAGTCTTCATACCCTTTAACAAAAACATTTATTATATCAAAGTCTCCGGAAATGCGGATACAAAGCTTTCGATAGTTGACGGTTTCTTACATATTGATAATAAAGAAAACGATGAGATAACATTTGAAGCAGGTATAGTCACAGATGATGGTAAAAGATATATTGCTGCTGATGGAACAATAGATCCGGCCTGCTATGTTGAATTTGAAATAGGAGAGGAAAGCTCTGAAGAAAAGTTTACTACTGACAGTAATGAGGACAATATAGAAGTACGCTCTGATTATACGGAGCCTAATAAAGTTACGGGAGTAAAACTTAACAGGACAAGTGCTGAATTATATGTGGGAAGCACCCTTCAGCTTAAAGCTAGTATATACCCCGGCAATGCAACTGACAAATCTCTTATCTGGAGAAGCAATGATACTGATGTAGCCACTGTTGACAGTAAGGGGAAGGTGACCGCAAAGAAGGTTGGAGTGGCTTATATAACAGTACTGACAAATGATGGTGATTATTGGGCAAGATGTAAGGTAACCGTAAAAAATAAAACTTCCGGGGACGATAATCCGACAGATAAAGTAAAAAGCGTCAACATGATAAGGATGTACAATAAAAACAGCGGAGAGCATTTTTATACCTCTTCTCAGGCTGAAGTAAGATCTCTTACAAATGCAGGCTGGATAAATGAGGGGATTGCATGGAAGGCACCGGTTAAATCAAAAACTCCGGTGTACAGACTATATAATGCAAATGCCGGCGATCATCATTATACGATCAGCTCGTCCGAAAAAAATAATCTTGTAAATGCCGGTTGGAAGTATGAAGGAATAGGGTGGTATTCCGATGATGCAAAAGGAGTTCCGCTTTACAGACTATATAATCCAAATGCAAAAGCCGGATCACATCATTATACTATAAGCAAGAGTGAACGAAACAATCTGGTCTCATGCGGTTGGAAAGATGAAGGAATATCCTGGTACGGAGTAAAATAAACTAAGCTATGAAAAAGATTAAGTTTAAAAGAATAACAAAAATAATATCTGTTGCACTGCTTCTTTTATTCGTTTGTATCT
>CACYCJ010000188.1 GCA_902772925.1 uncultured Lachnospiraceae bacterium | reverse complement strand
TGAAATTAATACAAATTACAGAAAGTACAATGGGCAGGAATTTTGTGTTCATTATTCCTATGGATTAAACAATAAAAGTTATAAATATTTCTTTGAGAATCATGGCTATAACAATTACAATATTTACTCAAGAAAATACAATAGATCAAAGCGGAGGTGAAATAAATGAATACTCTTATAAGTAAATTAAATTCATTGCCAAATTCTTATTTTGAGTTTGTAGATAGTGTTGCTGATTATGCAGAAGAAAAAGAAGAACATCTTAATATATTATTGGATTTCTTAAATGCTAACCCGTCAGTAACCCCATCAGATGTTATTAAATTTATTTCATTACAGCCGGACTTCTCTGATTCAGACGCACCTGTAAACGATCATGATGTTTTAGCTGTTTGACAAATACAATTACTGCAAAAAAAGACAGCTACTTTTCTTTTCCGGAAATGTGACTGCCTTTTTCCTTTTGTTCACAACTATGATAAACTCTACCACATAAAGCTATAACCGCAGGGAGGAAAAGTGATGCCCGTTTTTGATTTTAATCAGAAGAAAGAGGAAGCCGTTAAGGCCGAAAAAACATATGAATTAGTATACTCGAACGAAAGGGAGGCAAATGCCGAGCATCCCCTGATGATACTCAGGGATGAGGACGGTGTGATGAAGCACCACTCCGAAGGAATGTTTGAGGCGCCTTCAAAGGGAACCGCATTCATATATGACGGTAGCAGTGAAATGTCGGGAGAAAAAAGTACGAGCCATGATATACTCTGTATAGATGCGAGATTTGAAAATCTTGTAAAGTGGCTTGGTGAAAATCATATAATGGTTCGACTGTCAGGTCAGAGAAGTGACAGGGGCTATGCGGTATATAAAATACTTGAGACAGGCGTTGCGGTAAGAGGCGCAAAGCTGTCGGGAGAAAACGGCTTTTTGCAGTTTATGATAGGAAGACTTCTTCAGAGCGAAGCACCCTCAGACACCGAGGTGGATCTTGATGAGATAGAGGATGCGGATAATATGAGGCTTACGAGCATACAAAGCATTACCGATTATCTGCAATGCGCCGGCAGTACTCTTCCTGATAACATAAGACTGTGGGCAAGAAGAAATCTGGCAGTCGCAAAGTCCACGGAGGTAACTCCCGAGGAAAGACGGCATGCACAGCGCGCGCTGTCCATTATGCTGAACATTCAGTGGAAAAATACGGACTTCCAGCCGATCGATCCGGAAATGGCAAAGAAGATTCTGGATGAAGAGCTTTACGGACTCGAAAATGTAAAGCAGAGGATCATAGAAACCATAATACAGATAAACAGAACACATACACTGCCGGCATACGGGATACTTCTGATAGGCCCTGCCGGTACAGGAAAGTCACAGATAGCATATGCTGTGGCGAAGATACTCAGGATGTCCTGGACAACACTTGAAATGAGCTCCATAAACGATCCCGAGCAGCTTACGGGAAGCTCGAGGATCTACGCAAATGCAAAGCCCGGACTTATAATGGAAGCCTTCGCAAATGCGGAAAGCTCAAACCTTGTATTTATAATCAATGAGCTGGACAAAGCATCTTCCGGAAAGGGAAGCGGAAATCCTGCCGATGTACTGTTAACACTCCTGGATAACCTCGGCTTCACGGACAATTATGTCGAATGTAACATTCCGACATCGGGAGTATATACGATAGCAACGGCAAACAATAAAGAAGATATAAGCGCACCGCTCATGTCAAGATTTGCGGTCATAGAGCTTCCGGATTACACATTGGAAGAAAAGAGAGTGATCTTCACAAAATTCGCACTTCCCAAGGTGCTAAGCAGGATCGGACTTCGAAGCGACGAGATAATGATAAGCGAAGAAGCACTTGACGAGATCATGGAGATATTCAAAAACACCTCCGGCATCCGTGACATAGAGCAGGCAGCGGAACACATAGCCGCAAACGCCCTCTACCGCATAGAAGTAAACAAGGTCGCATCTGTAAAATATGACGCAGCGATGATAAAAGAGCTGCTGAATTAAACATAGTGACGATAAAACAGCCGGGCAATATATATTGCCCGGCGTCATTTGTCATTTATTGCTTAATACGAATTTCTGATAATATTACCGACTACTTCTTATTCTCCTTCTTCAGCTCGTTCATCTTCATAGCGCGGACCTTAAGAGGAAGTCCCCAAAGTGTTATGAAGCCGTCTGCATCATGGTGATCATACATATCGCCTGTTGTGAATGATGCAAGAGACTCGCTGTAAAGCGAATAAGGAGATGTAGTACCGTTTTTGATAATGTTACCCTTGTAAAGACGAAGCTTTGCTTCACCCGTAACATACTCCTGAGTGACAGAAACAAAAGCACTGATCGCTTCTCTGACGGGAGTGAACCATTTTCCTTCATAAACTATGCTGGCCAGCTTGCTTCCGAGATCCTTTTTAAGAGCAAGAGTGTCACGGTCAAGCACAAGCTCTTCAAGCTGCTGATGAGCTTCCATGAGGATGGTTCCGCCGGGAGTCTCGTAAACGCCGCGGCTCTTCATTCCGACAACTCTGTTTTCAACTATATCAACGATACCGATACCGTATTTGCCGCCGATAGTATTGAGCTTTCTGATGATATCGGAAACCTTCATCTTTTCGCCGTTAAGAGCAACGGGAACACCCTTTTCAAATGAGATCGAAAGCTCTACATCCTCATCGGGAGCCTTTTCGGGTGTTACGCCGAGTACGAGCATATGATCATAATTGGGAGCAAGTGCGGGATCCTCAAGCTCGAGACCTTCGTGGCTGATGTGCCAGATATTTCTGTCACGGCTGTAGGACTGATCGGTTCCGAAGGGAAGGTCGATTCCGTGAGCCTTGCAGTAATCAATCTCAGCCTGACGGGAATCCATCTGCCATCTGTCATCACGCCAGGGAGCGATAACCTTGATGTCGGGAGCAAGAGCCTTGATGCCGAGCTCGAATCTTATCTGGTCATTACCCTTTCCTGTAGCACCGTGGCAGATAGCAACGGCGTCTTCCTTGCGTGCAATCTCAACAAGCTTGGCAGCAATGGCAGGCCTTGCCATAGCGGTGCCCATAAGGTATTTATGCTCATAAACCGCGCCTGCCTGAACGCAGGGCATTATATAATTATCACACAGGTCATCAACCACATCTTCTATATAAAGCTTTGAAGCGCCGGAGAGCTGTGCGCGTTCCTGAAGACCGTCTAATTCTTCGCCCTGTCCGCAATCGATGCAGCAGCAAATAACTTCATAACCGTAGGTTTCCTTTAACCAGGGGATGACAGCAGTAGTGTCAAGACCGCCTGAATAAGCCAGAACAACTTTTTCCATATTTTACCTCTTTTCCACGAACCAATGTCCGAAATATAAATCCATAACATAATAAACCAAATAAACCGAAATGACAAGAATCAGAATTTTTGTTTTTTGGTGACATTACCTCTAATAAATGGTAAACTTTTATATGACTGTTTCAGATCGTTTTTGAATAGAAAAGGGGACTGATCATGAGAAATAAGGCAAAGAAAATACTGATATTATTTATGTTCTCATTTATCGCATTTTTCCTTAGTCACAGGACAAATGCAGAAGAGGAACCGGGAGTATACCGGCTTCCGGTTTTCGAAACATCCGATGTGCACGGATATATGGCTGATGATTCGGGTGAAAATATCAAATACAGAATGGCCTGGATATCCGATAAGATCAAGGATGTAAAGGGCTACGGAGCGGATGCAAGAGACGATGTTGCGGTGCTGCTTGACGGTGGAGATATTTATCAGGGCAATATTATGTCGAGCTTTTACAAAGGCAGTACGACATCGCTCTATTTTGAGATGATGAGATATGATGCGGTCACTATAGGTAATCACGAATTTGACTGGTTTCTTGAAAATGTTGTGGATGCCGATGGTACAATGAGAGATTACGAGATCGGGGACAAAAAAGGAATAAATGATATCCCGGTAATCATATCCAATCTCTATCAGGATGGTGAGAAGATTCCCAATCTGCAGGATTATATAATCCTTGATAAGGTCGCAAGAGATGATAAGGGCAATGAGTTAAAGGTCAAGGTTGGCGTTATAGGACTCGCCGGTGATTACGGATTTAGCATCAAGAAAAAGTGCTTTGAGGACAAAAAATACAGTATAGTTTTGGATTATGACAAGATTAATGCAACTGCCGCGGAGCTGGAGGAAAGCGGACAATGTGATGTGACGATCCTGCTCGTTCATGAGATGCCGATGGTTATTGCGAGGAGTCTGGGAGAAGGTACTAAGATCGATCTGGTTCTCGGAGGTCATGATCATAAAATGACTAACGCTGAAACCTCTTGGGGACTTCCCTATATGGAGCCTATGAGTAATGCAAGAGCATTTGCGTATTCGGAGCTTGTATTCACTGAAAATGAAGGGGATGCGGTTTTTGACAGGGTTGATAATACGAAGATCGTGTCCATATCCAAGGACGGGACAGAAACCTTTAATACGCCTGAAAATTACGATGAACTCGATCACGAGATGGTCGATTTAACAGATTATGTATATCAAAATTTAAAAGCGGCTCTGGAGAAAGAGGTAGGATATATAACGGAGTCAACGAAGCGTTATGATTTCATCCCGGGAAGCGGAGATCGTTCGGACTATGCCGATAACTGGGTAACATCTATTATTAACAGAGCGTGTGATACAGAGGTGACCTTTCTTAACGGAGCGAGAGTCGGCTTTCCTTTGCCGGAGGATAGCGACAGAAGAATCATCTATCTTTCGGATGTTTATGAAATGTTCACATTCGGTGATAATCTGTGTATCTTCAAGGTAACCTACGGGGAGCTCCTTCAGGCGCTCGAGTATTCCTTCACTCCCAGAGGAAAGTATCTGCTTAAAAGTATGGTGGGAATAGAGTGCCATTATAACGGCGGGAAGGTTGTTTCTCTTGTCAAAAACGATGGAACACTCATTTATTCAAATGGCGTATGGATAGATGATTGGGAGGATCAGGAGCTTCTGGTTACGGCCAATGAGTATGTCGCAACAAACGAAAGACCGAATCCCGACGGAGGATCGTCTAATCCGATATATTACTGGTTTAATAACGGAAAGATGCTGAATAACGATCAGACGGATTTGGATGCGGCATTGGATTTTCTCACTAATGAAGCAGCTGAGAATGACGGCTATCTTTATACTGACAGAAAAGCATACTATGTTTACGAGGCGCCTGCCGTTAAGGTTAAACCCGAGGCAAAAAACCTAAGCTATAACGGAAAGCTGCAGGAGCTTGTAACCTCAGGAGAGGCAACGGGCGGAGAAATGTACTTTGCATTAGGCGCCGACGACGGGGAAGCACCCGAGTTCGACATTACATCCGAAGAGACCGATAAGAAATGGAGTACGGAAATCCCTAAGGGAGAAAATCCCGGTACTTACTATGTGTGGTATATGGTAAAGGGATATGATAAAAATGAAACCGTGCCGGAATGCGTTACGGCGACGATCGAAAAGGCAGATCAGGTGATAAACGCATCCGATATGCAGCTTAAGATAGGGAAGTCCGGCAAGATAAATGCGACTACATCCGGTGATGGAGATATATCCTATGAGATAAAATCAGGGGACAGCGTCACATTGGATGAAGCCGGAAATGTTAAGGCTGTTAAGGATGGTGTAACCGTTATTACCGTAAATGTATCGGAGACAGACAGATATAAAGCAGCGTCGAAGGATATAAAGATTACGGTAGGTGATGAAGCATTTGTGGAAATGCTGAGACTTTATAATCCGAACAGCGGAGAGCATTTTTATACCGCTTCAAAAAAAGAGAAGGATGATCTTGTGAAGGCGGGATGGAAATATGAGGGGCTTGCATGGAAGGCGCCCGAAAAATCAAAGACCCCCGTATATCGTCTGTATAATCCCAATGCCGGCGATCATCATTACACTTTAAGCGAGGCTGAGAAAAATAATCTTGTAAAGGCCGGCTGGAGCTATGAAGGAATCGGCTGGTATTCGGATGATGCAAAGAAGACGGCGGTATACCG
>CACYCJ010000187.1 GCA_902772925.1 uncultured Lachnospiraceae bacterium | reverse complement strand
GGCTGCGATTCTTTTAAGACCGCCTATTATAACAAGTCCTACGGCAATAAAGAGGAAAATTCCCACTGCTATCTTCGGGATACCGAAAGCATGGTTTACATTTCCGACCATTGAGTTTACCTGACTCATGTTTCCTATACCGAAGGAAGCAAGAAGACAGAAGCACGAGAAGAGCACTGCCAAAATCGCGCCGAGTTCCTTACAGTTCTTCTTTCCGCCGAGTCCGTCACGCAGATAGTACATTGCGCCACCGCACCATTCTCCCTCGGAATTCTTTCTTCTGTAAAGAATACCGAGCACATTTTCGGAATAATTAGTCATCATACCGAAAAATGCTATAACCCACATCCAGAATACGGCACCCGGGCCGCCTACAGCTATCGCGCCGGCAACACCTACTATATTACCGGTACCGACCGTTGCCGCAAGTGCGGTACAAAGTGACTGGAACTGGGAAATAGTCTTATCCTTGGTATGCGCAACTATATCCTTATCCCTGAATATCGCACCGATCGTATGCTTCATCCAGTGCCCGAAATGGGTTATCTGGAAAAACTTTGTAAGGCATGTCATAAAGATACCTACAAAAGCCAGCAGGATAAGGGCAGGCCATCCCCATACCCATCCGTTGATCTTGTCGTTTACATTTGTGATAAACTCTACCATTGTTTCATACTCCGATTTCTATAATTCTTCAGCATAAATATGCGATACATAAATATACAATACATAAATATGCAATACACACAAAAGACCCGCGAAGCCGCCGGCTTCGCGGATCTTTCGGTAATATTCTTTTATTTTCCGGACTCGTCTCTTATAAACTGATCCGCTTCATCGATAAGAGAATCAAGTGAATAAGTCTTTTCTCCGAAGGTCACATTACACTTCATCTTCAGCTTGATATCACGATTCTCGTAGTTGACCTTGTCTATACATTCATCAAGTCTGTACTTGAAATCATTCGCCTCGTCATAGGTAAGTCCCATACCTACCATCATGAACTTGTCACCGCCCATTCTGAAGCCGAGTATCCTGTCTGATTCCATCATCTTGATACTCTTTGCCGCCATCATGATAAGCTCATCACCAAGGTCACGGCCGAGCGTTTCATTTACTTCACGAAGGTTTGATATATCAAGATTGAAGATTGCAAGAGTTTCGGGATCTCCGAACTTATCCTTCATAAGCGAAACATATTTGTCCTTGTTGTAAAGATCGGTCTGGGAATCATGCTCACTCTCGTATTTCAGCTGTTCCCTGAGAATGCCGCCTTCTATGTTAAGCTTTATACCGTTGATGAGCGATAAATTTTCAATACGGTCAATCTGGAAGCCGGGGATCATATGAACGATAAGCGCATACCTGCTGGTTCCCACCTTTCCGCAGTTCAGGCAGATATAATCCTTATATTTTTCGCCTTCCTTCAGAGAAAGAATGATATCGACTTCTCTGGTATCCGTGAAAATGCTTTCTCTGTCTGTGGTTGAATGTCTGAGTTCTTTAAGATTATTACCGTCTGATATGAAAATGATGACCTCATCGGATTCAAATACATCTGCGATCATCGGAAGCATTTTGGAATAATCCTCTGATATGTTCCTGAGCATGGTTTCCTGGAACTCGTTCATCTTTTCCATTTCTTCGAACATCAGCGAATTATGGCGACGGTCCAGTGCGCATTCGGTATTGTCAAACAGGAAATGGTACTGAAATACTCCTTCATCTGTTTTATAAACGGCTGTCGTTACATTGTAGTATTTCTGACTGTCCTCATCAACGAAATCCCACTCGGAACACTTTCCGTTATCCTCGAATTCGGGAATTCCCAGTCTCCAATGCATCTCAGTCTTTTCGGAAAAGCCGAATCCCTCGCTTTTTCTTACGATGTTTCCTTCGGCATCTGTTACGACGATTACTCCGATCTTTTTAGTGATAAAATCTTCAAGTAATTCTTCAAATAGTTTATCATCCATAATAGTCCCTCCGACTACACAAACAAAGAATATTGTATATCCGGCTTAAGCACAAAAAAATTAAGCCGAGATTATTATACAAAAAAAGCATACAAAAATAAAGCATTTATTTATTGATTTCAACTATTTTTTCCCGGTTTGCAAAGTCTTTCTATACAATTTCACCAAATATGTGTTATTATAAAAGAGACTTTTTGCAGGAGATTCCGATATGAGAAAAAGGATTGCCATCCTCGTCGGTCAGGCTGACGAAGAATACCAGTCAAGATTTATAAACGGTTATTTAAAGCAGGCATTTATTCATGACTTTGATACCTGTATTTTTTCTATGTACAGAAAGTATCAGAGCACTGATGTCCGTGAAGAAGGCGAGACAAATATCTTTAATATTGTCAACTATGACAAGTTTGATGCCGTAGTAATGCTTAAGGACACCATTCAATCGGCCAATCTCGCGGATAACCTGGAAGAAAAGCTCCATAATGCTTTTAAAGGTCCCGTTATTGTCATCGAACAAAACAGCAAATATTATAAAACCATAAACACAGACGGATACTCTTCCACTGTTCTTGTGGTATCACATATGATAGAGACACACGGATATAAGGATATTGCCTTTCTTACGGGTAAGAAATGGCACATCCACTCCAAGCAGAGGCTTCAGGCCTTTCGCGATACCATGACCGCCCATGGTCTTCCCGTAAACGAGGACTGGATTCTGTATGGCGACTTCTGGTACAAGAGCGGAGAACAGGCTCTCGATCAGCTTCTGAAAACGAACGGTCCCATGCCCCGTGCCATTGTCTGTGCAAACGACTGCATGGCCATAGGTCTGTGTGAAGCGCTCGAAAAAAGAGGCTTTAAGATTCCCGAGGATATCGCCGTTGCCGGCTACGACTCCTCTGCGGAAGGACGGGAAAGCCCCGTTCCTCTCACATCAGTTCAGGTTCCCTCAATCGAGATAGGCGAAAGAGCGGTTCAGTTCCTGCTTGACGCATTTGGCGGAAGGGATGACGACAGTCCCATCCCCCCTCTTACGGGAAATCTGACTGTAGGCTGTTCCTGCGGATGTCATATGGATAAATCCGATTATCCGACAGCCGTCAGAAAGGAATGGGCTACCGAAACTTCAAGCGAAGGCTTCTACTCCATTAATGCTCTTATGTCGGAAGAGCTTATGCTTCAGGAGAATCTTCATGATTTCCTTCATACTGTTTACAGCTATGCATATCAGCTGAAGGAAGCCGAAAGCTTTCATCTGTGTCTCAACAGTCCACTCAAATCCCTTGATGAAAGTGCGGACCTTTCCATCCCCAACAAGGGATATTCGGAAAATATCATTCACAGCATATCCTATCACGCGGGTGGAGATAATGATTATATAGGTCTGGATCATTACTTCTCGGCAAGTGAAATGCTTCCCGAAATATATATAAACAGAGATCATCCCGCAGCATATATTTTCACTCCTGTTTTCTACGAAAAGAATTGCTTCGGATATGCCGTTATCAGCTACGGACAGGCTCCGAGAAGCTATGATAATACT
>CACYCJ010000186.1 GCA_902772925.1 uncultured Lachnospiraceae bacterium | reverse complement strand
TTGGGACTACGTCCCGTGTCCTCGCTACGCTCGGATTCAAGAAATCTCCCCACACTTCGTGTGGGTCCCCTCTTGAACCTGTCTCGCTTTGCTCAGACAGTCTCGCACTTTGGATAATTCTATAACCCATATTTCTGCAAAATGACAAAATCTTCGCAATGTTTTGCCTGCACTTGCATATATACCCTGACTGCAAATCGATTTATTATAAACAGTGCATGTTTGATTATAACAGCCATGATGGTATATACATGTGCTGAACCATACATTGTGCAGCTTTCGTAATATTGCCAAAACAATGGTTTTAGAATTATCGAAACCGCGAGACTGTTTGAGCGAAGGGAGTTTCGAGCGGTTTCATGATAATTCAAAACCTTGTTTTGTGCAATATAGAAAAGGCGGAACACCGTTTGGGACAGTACATATATATACCATTATGGCGTCCGTTATGATCAAATAGTATTCTTATAAATATGCATATGAGAAGTACAAGTAACTCTTGTAAATATTATCAAACAAAGCTATACTTTACAAGAAGAAAAGCATCCCCGGATGCCATATAAAACTACAAAAAAGGAAGGTGATGGATTGTGAAACACAAATTCAAAAAACTTGTAGCTCTTTTACTGACTGCCATGATGATCATATCTCTTGCAGCCCTGATACCTCCGAAAAAAGCAAATGCCGCTGCTCCGAAGCTGGTAGCTTTCACATTCGATGACGGTCCCTGCGCAAATACGGCGGGACTTCTGGACGGTCTGAAAAAACGAGGCGCAAAGGTCACATTTTTCATGGTCGGTTCGAGCGGTTCTTATGGTATTTCCCATTGGACAAGCGTGGCTTCACGAATGGTTGAGGATGGGCATCAGGTGGCAAATCATACCTGGAGTCATGTCGCACCCTTCGGAAACTTAAGCCCCACAAGAATGAAAAATGAGATCGACAATGTTTATCCCTACCTGAGAAGAGCCATGGGCGGTGATTTCAAGCAGCTCGTGCGAATCCCCGGCGGAGATATGTCGGCAAGAACATCCGCAACCGTCAATCATCCCATGATAAGATTCGATTTTGATACATGGGATTATAAGACAAGCGACTCAAACAAGGTATATAATTCCATTATAAGCCAGGTAAAGGACGGAAGCATCGTATGTCTTCATGACAGCCACGCTTCATCCTGCACTGCTGCTCTTATGGCTATCGATTACCTGCAGGCAAGAGGCTATGAATGCGTCACCGTTTCCGAGCTTTTCAGAAGAAGAGGCATTACTCTCGAGCCGTACAAGACATACAACTGCGCCTATAACAAGGGGATCAATCTTCCCGCATACAAAGCACCGGATGTAACCGTAAATGATTCTGATTTCGGTGACCGTACAGTAAAGGTATCAACACCCGACAGCGGTATAACGCTCAGGTATACCACAAACGGATCGATTCCGAACCTTTCCAGTCCGGTATGGGATAAAGACAAAAAAATAACCGAGGACATGACCCTCACCGTAGCCGGCTTTGATGCCTACGGAACAAGAACCCCGGTTGTAACAAAAACCATTAAAAAAGGCTATTCAAGGTTTATTTTCGATAAGGATTATTATCTTGAGAAAAATCCCGACCTTCGTACATCCGTAGGAACGGATTATGATGCCCTTTATGATCATTTCATAAATAACGGTCTTGAAGAAGGACGTATCGCAAGTCCCGTATTTAACGTAAAGGATTACAGAGAGCTTAATCCCGATCTTGATAAAGCCTTCAAGAATGATCTCACAAAATATCTCGATCATTTTGAAAGCAACGGCATAAAGGAAGGCCGTATCGCCAGCATGAGCTTCAGCGTCGGATATTATAAAGAGAAATATCCCGATCTTGCGGCAGCCTTCAAGGATAATTATAAATCATACTTTGAACACTATATAACAACAGGCAGAAAGGAAGGCAGGACAGCGCCCGCGATTCAGGATTTCTCGGGAAGCTTCTCTCGCATAGAGCCGTAAATGTTACTTAAAATTTCTCTTTAAGTGCTACTTTCCGAGGATTACCGAAATCTCCTCGCGGCTTACCTTATCGCCTCTGAAACGGACGCGGTAATAAAGATCAAACATTTTATTTAGCCTTATCTTTTCATCAGGGCTTTCAACATATTTAAGATAATCATACAGGGAAGATGTATTGCTCCTAAGGGCATTTACCTCTTCCTTGTTTTTTATCCTCTTTTCAATATCAAGGCAGGCTTTTCTTACGATTTCATACAGCTTCTTTTCCGGAGGAAGCATATAAAAATGCAGCTTTCTTATAATCAGTACAAGCAGTAATAATAATGCAAATGAGCCTGCGATAACCGCAACATACAAAAGAATATTTTTGATCAGCTTTTTATCAATCCCCTGTTTTTTCTCCCTGCTTTCATCAGCCGGATTCACTTCATCCGGAAGCCTTTCCTCCGTAGCAATATCGGGAATGTATTCCTGCGTTACACCCTCTTCCTTCACGGTTAGTCCCCAGGTATTATCCTCCGCGGAATTCATTATCGCAGTAGGCTCAAAGGTCATCCAGCCGATGCCGTCTATATAAGCCTCTGCCCACGCATGGGCACTGCTGCTCATTACATACTCATCATCACCGTTATAAATATATCCGCTTACATATCTTGCGGGTATGCCTGCGTCACGAAGAAGCAGTACCATTGCAGACGCAAAATGAACGCAGTAGCCTTCCTTCGTATCAAAGAGAAATGCTTCTATGTAATTATCCCTGTCACGAAGATCAGTATTCATTTCATATTTATAGCTTCGGAGATATTTTTCTATCGCCTTAGCCTTTTCATAATCATTATCACAGCCTGCAGTAACCTCTGAGCAAAGCTCATTTATTTTACCGGTACTCATGGCTGTATCCAGATAAGAAGCCTGCTTATCCGGATATGAACTGTCTATTATCCTTTGAACGACCCTATCATATTTTTCCCGGGACATAAATTTCGAAACGCCGATCCGAAGTGTATCATGAGTGTACTGCGAAACCTCATCATAATCGTAAAGCCTTCCGGCTCCTGCATTTTCTAAAAGCTTTTTATAATACGGGCTTGCAGAATCTATCGCCATATACTGAACTCTGTAGGAAAAACCCTTACCCTCTTTCTCCGAAAGTCCGTTTTCAAGCTTCGGATCAATGTATAAAAGGTTGGAAGGATAGATCAGATCCTCTGTTCTTAAAAATGCATATTTTACGGTCGCGCTCTCGACCTTTACAAAGCATCTTGCCTCTTCGGGAGTAATGTCCGAATTCATAAGAGCGTTTATGAAAACAACGAACCAGTCGTTATAATCCTCGGAAATGTTCTCCTTTCCCGTCATTCCGTCTTCGGTAATGATACTGTACTCAGCCCCTTTCAGATAAAGCGTCTTAACCCCGCCGTTCTTTATGAACAGCAGATCCTCCTTTGCTTTCTTTGAAAGAGTTCCGCCAAGTAGAGCGAACTCCGAATAACCGCTGAAGGCATTTTTATCTCCGGCAAAAAAGCTTAACCTGTAGCCCGTTTCATCTATCAGATCATCTGCAAGATCCGATACCTTTATACAGGCATTCCTGATCACCGTCCACTTTATCGGTTCGTTTCTTACAGGTAAAAGCAATATCAAAAAAAACGAAAGCGTCACCATCACCCTGAAATCGGCATCCTTCCCCGCAAAATGCGCCATGCAATAAAACACTCCGACAAGTACTGAAAGCACCGCCGGCTTTTCATCCACCCCGAATATTGCAAAAAGCACGGCATTTCCCACAACAAAAATGAGAAAAATGATAAATCCGGTTTTTTCGCTTTTCCTTTGCAGGATCAGCAAGGTAAAGAAAACCGAAATAAGTGCCGTGACAACATTTACCGTCAGCATCCTGTCCCGCGAAATAAAGATCAGGACCAGCGCCATTATGACACTTCCGGGTATGGTGAGAGCGCCCTTTTCCATTATCTCAAAGATAACGATAAGACCGAGGAAAAAGAATGCATAGCAAAAATAAAATACAGGATCCGGCTCACCGGAAAAGACACCACCAAACTTCCTTACATCGAAAAAGCACAGGAAAAGAACCACCGCTACTTGCGGCAGCTTCATCGCATATTTTTCAATTATCGCCGAATACTTATTTGAATTCATGATCCTTTTCCCTGAAAATGAGTATATTGCCGTTATCCGCATTCACCCCGTCCGTAAGAAGCTCCTCATGACCGGCTGCTGCTTTCCCTCCTATCACCGGAAGGCAGTTACTGTAGAATTCATGAAAGCTGTCAGGGCTGTCTATCAGAAATCTTTTTACGGAATACTCATAATAGCATAGCATTAACGGCTTATGCCTCATCCCGAAATACTGAGCTACGGCAACCAGATATTCCAGATATCCGTCCCTAAGCTTTATACTTTCCAAGGAGCCGTCCGGTTCCTCCGTCACAAGTACCAATGTAACCATTTCCGAATGCTGTTTTTCCGGAAGCCTCACATACATTTCTCTTGTTACGGCATAACGCTTCCAGTTTACACTGCTTTTCTTATCCCCTTCGGTATACTTTCTGAGATCATTTCCGAGAATGTTTTCCGGGCTTTCCAGATCAAAGAGTTTTCCGTTTTTTTCTTCACTTAAAATGCGAAGTACCGCGTCTTCATTTACTCCGCTGACTGCAGGTAGTACACGAACTCTTACCGGCACCTTAAGCTTCACTTTTATCCTAACTATACCGAATGTATCCTGAACCGTATAGCCTTCCAGTCCCGCATCATAATCCCCTGCATAACGGCACAGCATTTCCGTTTCCAGCTCTGTCTTCCCGTATGGCAATAGCTTAAAGGGGTTTTTTGTGAAATCCTCCGGAAATACCGTAATACTTTCATCATAGAAAAACCTGATCTCACATATAGGCAGGATTCCCGCATTTTCTATAACAAGATGATATTTTTCCGTAGTATTTTTTTCGATGAGCTTCGCATCGACCCCTTGATATATCTTCAGCGCCCATAAGATATAAAGCATATAGAAAAGAGAAAGCGGAAGGTAAAGAAGCACGCCGTAAAATAAAACATAGGAAATAGTCCCTCCGCGAAGGCTTACATTTACCGTAGCCGAAACTATCAGCAAAATGTAAACCGTCACAGGAACATATCTCCTATGTAATGCATTTTTTATTATATTTATAACCTTATTATCCTTCATTGACCCGGTAAATCCACAGAAATCCTATCTGGGTCTCTTCACCTTTTCTATGATTTCTACTATTATCTGATATCCGCTGTATCTATTCATCCTTGCCTGAGTGGTAAGCATCATTCTGTGAGGAAGTGTGACCCTTGCCATGGATATCACATCCTCAGGAATAACATAGTCTCTTCCGGCAACATAAGCCGATGCCTTCGATGCAGTCAAAAGGCTAAGCGCAGCTCTCGGGCTAAGCCCGTACTCCAGATTCTTATTTTCTCTGGAGCCTTCGACAATGCCAAGTGCGTACCCGATTATCTCATCGGACATGATCACCTGTCCGACTTCCTTTTTCATTTCTATAATATCCTTTGATGTAAGCACAGGCGTAAGCTCTGCTTCCAATTCGCCCCCGAGATGCATTTTCGCCATCTTCATCTGCAGCTCTGAATCGGGATAGCCTATGGAAAGCTTCATGAGAAAACGATCCAGCTCCGCCTCCGGCAGCATATAGGTTCCTATCTGCTCGACCGGATTTTCCGTGGCTATTACCATAAAAAGCTCCGGCAATGCAAATGTTTCTTTATCTATCGTAACCTGATGCTCCTCCATCGCCTCAAGAAGTGCGGACTGCGTTTTCGGCGAAGACCTGTTTATCTCGTCGGCAAGCACGATTTCATTAAATAAAGGTCCTTTTTCCACCTTAAAGGAAGAGTCCTTTGCATCAAATACCGAAATACCCGTAATATCAGCAGGCAGCGTGTCCGGCGTAAACTGAATTCGCGAGAAGCTCGCAGCTATCGACTGTAAAAGCGATTTCGCAAATGTGGTCTTTCCTACTCCCGGAACATCCTCGATCAGAATGTGTCCTCCCGAAAGAAGCGCTATTATCGCATTTTCAATCACGGATGCTTTACCGACGAATTTCTTTTCTATATTTTCCCTTATCTTTAATACATTATCTTGCATATTACCTTGCATATACCTTGCCGAGGTTTTTTTAAGCGCTGATATAACGCCTTACCTCTTCTACATCCTTCCTCAGATCTTCAACAAAGGCAGGCTGATTCTTAAGTACAAAGTCCTTATCATTTCTCTTCCCTGCCAGCTCCAGCTCGTAAGCAAAATCTGCCAGCGGCTCAAGCCCTACCGTTCTTGCATTTCCCTTCATAGCATGAATCTTGATAACATAATTTTCCATATCATCGTCATCAAGCATCTTCTGCATCTCTGTAACCTTTTCCTCGGACTGATCTGCAAACATCTTAAGCAGCATTTTATACATATCCATATTGCCGCCCGTTATCGCAAGTCCCGCCGATTCATTGAGTCTTATCTCTGCCACCTTTTCCTCCTGCTTCGCTACCGTCTCTGTATCGATTTTTGTTTCTTCGATCGTCGTTTCTTCTGTCTTTGTTTCTTCTGTCTTTGTTTCTTCTGTCTTTGTTTCTTCGATTTTCGTTTCTTCTGTCTTCGTTTCTTCTGTCTTCGTCTCTTCGATTTTTGTTTCTTCGGCCTTCGTTTCCTTCTTGGATTTCGACGATTTTTTCTTCTGAAGATATCTTTCAAGCTCTTTCCTGAGCACCGCATTCAGCTTCGTCATTACTATAGGCTTTTCGAGATAGCCCGTAAAGCCCTGCCCGGTATAGAATTTTTCAATTCCGCTTACCACATTTGCCGTAAGGACATATATGGGTTTATCCTTATTCGAATTATCCTCTGAGCCTCTTATCTGTTTTAAGGTTTCGACTCCGTCCATTTCCGGCATAAAATGATCCAGAAAGATTATATCATATTCATTCTTTCGGGAAAGCTCAAAAGCTTCCCTTCCTCCGGCAGCCTCGGTTATCGTTGCCCCCGAGCTTGCAAGAAGCGATATAAATACCGTTCTGTTCATCTCATTGTCATCCACCACAAGAATCCTTGCACCCGGGATATAGACATCGTCGGCAATATCATAATCAAGCGTCTCATCAAGATTCTTCATAAAATCCGATAGTGTCTTATCTGATGTATAAACCTGAGGTATCCTTACGGTAAATGTGCTTCCGCTGCCGTATACACTTTCCACCTCAATCGAGCCTTCCATCATATCCACAAGCTTCTTTGTGATCGCAAGTCCGAGTCCCGTACCCTCTATGCTGCGGTTCTTCTTGGCATCAAGTCTTTCAAAGCCCTCAAAAAGCTTATCCTTATCCTCTTCCCTGATACCGATACCCGTATCCTTTATGATCATCACGAGGCATACTCTGTTTCTTCCTTCTTTATCGGGCGTGCTTTCTTCCTGCCTGAGAGTGAATGTGACGCTTCCCGCCTTTGTATATTTCACGGCATTCGAGACTATATTCAGAACAATCTGTCGAACCTTGTTCATATCGCCGTAAAGCTCATTCGGAACGGATTCATCTAAATCTATTATAAAATCAAGCTCCTTCTGTCGGGCTCTGTCACCCATTACACCGATAACATCAGTCACCAAAAGACCGAGGGAATAATCATCCTGCACAAGATTCATCTTCCCCGCATCGATCTTCGAGAAATCCAGGATATCATTTATCTGGTCCAAAACAATCTTTCCTGCTCTCATTCCCTGTGCGGCATAGCCTCTTATCTTCTCGTCGTCACTTTCACGGATTATAAGCTCATTCATTCCGATAACGGCATTTAGAGGCGTTCGTATCTCATGAGACATATTTGCCAGGAAAAGCCCCTTTGCATTATTTGCTTTTTCAAGCTCCTCCTTTACTCTGCTTATCTCATTATACTGACTGTTTATTATGGCCATGCTGCCGAGCCTGGTTATCATCCAGGCGGTGAATGCAACGAACCACGCAGCCACCAGGATTGTGTATGCCATAAAATACGGCTCTTCAAACTTTTGAGAAGCTTTAAAGATCGTAAAGGTTTCATCTCTTATCACCGTATCATCGGGATAGGAAACTATCTCTATATGGAAAATGTGCTTTCCTCTCTGCAAATTGGTATATGATACGGGTCCGAGCTCGTCCTGCTCTGTCTTAATCCCGACCTCGTCCACATTCTCCATATACATATGTACATTCGGATTGGAAAGGGAATAATTAAGGACCGCCGGATCGATATCAATTCTTTTCGCAGTTGAGGGAATGTTATACACTCCGTCAATCTCATGTATCTCAACATCATCCGCGTAAACACTGCTGATGGAAATGGGATAATTGATATCAAAGGAATCATACTCCCGGGTAGATACACTTCTTACTCCGTCATTACAGCATATAAATAATGTGTCACCGTTCATTACATCCCATGAATTTGAAGTAAGAGATGAATCAAGACCTCTGCTCCTGTTTAAAAGCTCATAGGAATAATCACCGTTTTCGACTATATCATCTGCCTTGGCAACATAGATACCTGCTCCGGAGCCTATCCACGCATCCCCGTTATCCATGATACGAATGTAGAAATTATTGCTGTAAGGGAAATTATCCAATTCCCTTACACTGACGCCGTCATCATAAAAGAGTGAGCTACCCGTCACATAGAACAGTCCGTCTTTATAAGGAACCATCCTCATTACAACCAGACTCTTAAGTCCTCTGCTCATATTAATATGGTCGACTATCTTCATGTCCTTTATGACATAGATCCCGTCACCGTCACTTCCCGCATATACGGTTCCGTCTTCCTTTTCATACATGCAGAGGATCTGAGGAGTGATCAGTCCGTCCTCCTCACCCAGGGTTTTTATCACCTTGTCGTTTTTGATGTAATTAAGCCCTGTGTTGCTTGCAGCAAGGATAGTTCCGTCCTTAAGCTCGATAGTGGTTCTGAACCTTCCTCCGAGCGTATTTGCCTCGGCTTCATTAAAAGCCTTAAGGCTGCCGTCTTTTCTAAGCTTTACAAGACCATCCTTACCGTAGGTGGCAACCCAGAGATTCCCTTTGCTGTCTTCAAAAATGTTCCTTATCCTTACACCTTCGAATTCATCAAGAAAGCTGTATTTTTTCTCGGAATAATTATTGATATCGATAACCTTCATTCCGTTATCGGTGCCGACATAAAGGTTATTATCTCTGATAAGAAGGGAGTTTACTACGCTCTTCTCAAGTCCCGCCTGCTCGTAAATATCCGTAAAGACATTTTCGGAAAGCTTCATTATTCCCTGCTTGCCTGATGCAAACCAGATATTATCCTGCCTGTCTACAAGTACATCACATATAGCGCTTGAAAATGCGGTCTGGGAATAATTCCTTACGCTTCCGTTCTTTGTAATAAGCGCCGCTGCACTCTCCGAGCATATGAGATATCCGTTTTTTTCAGGACTGTATATCAGCTTGCTGCAGTTCGGTATCTGACCGATGGAATAATTCCTGGAGAACTCGATCTTTCCGTTTTTAAATGTAAAGCCTCTGATAAAATTCGATGAGGTACCGACTCTGAAGTTACCCTCTCCGTCAAATGCGAAGGTCGTATAATAAACCCATTCCGCTTCCTTATAATCGTCGCTGGCTATAACCTCTCCGTCCTTCATGAAAAACAGCGTACCGCTGTTGGTAACTCCGCCTACGACACCGTCACCGACGTATTTGAGATCCTTAAGAAATGTAAGATTATAATTCTTTAAGCTTCCGTCAGGAGAGATGACCGTCATATCGCCAACGGTACCGACATATACATTTCCCGCCTCGTCCTGGCACATTTTTCTCACGGAATTGGAAGCCAGCCCGTCCTCTATGGTATACAGTCTGGTGGAATAATCACTTCTGTCATAATATACCAGTCCGCCGTCATTGGTACCGATCCACAGATTCTCGTCTCTGTCTACAAACAGACAGACAACATTGTTGATATGACTGTCAACATTTACGCGGTCAAAGCTTGAGCCGTCATACCGGAAGAGTCCCGAATATGTTCCGACCCATATAAATCCGTCTTCAGTCTGGACGATGGTATTTACCTCGGACACCTCAAGTCCGTTTGTCCTGTCATATATTATCGCCTGATAATTATCCGATGAATCCTCCTTTGCATTTATAGGAAGGCTGTTTGAGAAGAAAGAGGTAAACGGAATCAACGCAAATAATATAAAAAGTGCCGCAGCCCCGGATTTTTGTTTTTTTTCGGAAACCTTTCTGAAGAGATGAATTATCGCAAGCGCTATTGCCATGCTCAGAACCTTATCGGGTATATCGACAAATGCTTCTCCGACAAAGTTACAGATTATCTTAGACTCCACAATCCTGTATATCATATCGAACATGGCGTCTCCCCATTCGTTTCCGCAGTAGCCGCCATTAAATACCTGATTGATAGGTACAGAAAGGATCACGCTGACAAAACCGGTCACCATTGCGGTAAAGCTTGCATAGAAAAGATCGGACAGTCCCTTTCTTTTATACATAAGACCGGCTACAAATCCCAGAGCCATGCCTACAACAATGTACCAGACGACTTCCGTATATCCCATGACAACAAAAATTGCGCCGGAGATCAATGCGGTTATCGCAGCGGGAGCAGGTCCCAGACTCATAGCGCAAACAAAAGTCCCCACGTTATTCAGCCACACGGGGAGATCAAAATATACGGAAACTTGTTTTCCGAGCAGATTAAGTGCTATGGCAAAAAGAGGTACTATAATATACCTCCATTTTAACCATACCGCTGTCTTTGCTTCTTTTATCCTTTTTTTATCTGTATCTGTTTTGTCAGATTTGTCTGTAGTTTTTTTCATAACCGACCTTCCGTTGATTCCGAAAAATAGAATTTAAGTCAGTCTAAAATAAGCTCATAATCCGAATACTGCGACTTGCTCCATGCTTCCTTGATCTCATCAAGCCTTCTATTGGAATCCTCAATGTAAACCGAAGGAAGGATCAGCATATACTGATATTCCGAAAGCTTAAGCACTACATCACACACTATACATTTCTCATATATTATTTCAAGAAGAACGTCGGATATTTCTTTTGTGACTTTTTCCACATTTCCGTCAGAGGAAGTTATCGTTATAAGCGTAGCTACCGCCTCGATACCGATTCCGTCCTGAAGTCTCTGCATGTATCTGTATATTTCCTGAAAGCCTTCCTTGCCGAGCTCCACAGGCTGCGTAGCTTTATTTCTGGCACCGAAAATCTCCAGAAGCTCGAAGAGATTTATCCGTCCGTCAGTTATCTCTTTCTCTTCTTTTTCATAAAAACGATATCCGTGCTTGCCGTTTTTCTTTACTTCAAATAAGGCATTGTCACCGGCCTCGTAAAGTGCATTAAATGATTTTTTTACGACCGAGGTTTCCACTGCTCCCATGGAAATCCCGAGAGGAATCGACATATCCTCGCCAAGGATATTTTTAGCTTCCTCAACGATAGTTTCATTAAAGAACTTATTCCAGAGCCCGACCATGCCTGCGGCTTCCTCGCCCTTGCAGAACGCCACAAACTCATCTCCGCCGAGTCTGCCGATGATATCGGTCTTCCTGAAGGAGTCCTTAAGAATCCGGGTAACGGCCATAAGGATCTCGTCACCCTTTCCGTGTCCGTAAATATCATTAACAGGCTTAAAGTTGTCCACATCCATGATTATAAAGACACCTTCTTCACCGGCATCCAGAAGCCTGTTTATTTCATACTCGGTATGTTTACGGTTAAGAAGACCTGTCATGGTATCAGTCTGTGAGTTCTTACGAAGCTCCTTAAGATTGTCCTCGTTTTCAAGGATAATAGCGATACGCCTTTTAAGCACCTCCGGCTGAACAGGTTTTTTGATATAATCTCTTGCGCCTGTCTCAAAGCCTCTGCTCTCGCTCTCCTCCTTCACATCGGAAGTAAGGAAAATGGCAAGAATGCTTTGCCCGTACTTATCATGAAGTGTCTCCAGTGTCGTATAGCCGTCCATTTCCGGCATCATAAGATCCAGAAGCACCAGATCGGGGGTTTCTTTCCCATATAATTCTATCGCTTCTATCCCCGAAGAAGCGGTAACGACCTCATAAGTATCCGAAAGGACCATGCTTATCAGTGTGCGTATCATTTCTTCATCATCTACTACCAGAATCTTCTTCATATAACCTTCTCCCAGTACTAATTATTCCTTCATTATATCCTCAAGCTCTTCTTTTATCGCTACAAGTCCTTCACTGATCCTTGATTCATCCCCCGAAGAATTAAGATCATCGATCTTTTCGAGAACTTCGTTGATATCCTTCCTGAATCTCGCTATATCATTCTCGTCATGCTTAATCTCTGACCTGAGTTCCTTCTGCTCAGTGATGTCATTAATGAAAACATAATAAACATCTCCATACTCGGGTGAATAGCTGTAATGACCGAAGTCATCTACCCATTTTATGCTTCCATCCTTGCTGATGATACGATAGTCAACATGATCCATGCTGTCTCCTTCAGCGTCATCGATCTGCTCGTCAATGGACTTCTGAATCTTTTCAAAATCATCCGGATGAACCATACCCGGGAATGTAAATCCGGTCAGAGCCTTGAATTCATCAAGTGTTTCACATCCGTAGATTTCAAGTACCTTTCTGTTGGCATAGATCAGTTCTCTCTTTTCATCCTCTCTGTAAATGAAAAACCCCCCGGGAATAACCTCTGCCATCTGCATTACTACAGGCATTGTATACCTTGTAAGTGCAAATCCGTCCGAATATCTGCTTCTTCTTTCTTCCTTTTCAGCCATGAGTAATATCTCCTTTTGTTATTATATAGTTTTTCGCCTGTCTACTTCAGACATTATATTATGAAATGTAAAAAAAACGGAAGAACACGACATAATGTCATATGCTCTTCCATTTTAACATAATCATATCAAAAACGCTACCAACTTATACCAATTCTGCTATCTCCAGCAGTAATTTTTCCGTCTTTTCCCATCCGAGGCAGGGGTCGGTAATGGATTTTCCGAAAACGCCGTCTCCGATCTTCTGAGCGCCGTCCTCAAGATAGCTTTCGGTCATAAGACCTTTTACTATTTTTCTGATATCCGGCGATACATGTCTGCTGTGAAGTACATCCTTGGCAATCCTTATCTGCTCTAAGTACTTTTTATTTGAATTCGCATGATTCGTATCTACGATGATAGCGGGATTTTCGAGTCCCCTCTTCTCATATTCGTCATATACTGCGATAAGATCTTCATAATGATAATTGGGCTTGCTGTGTCCGAGATTATCGATGTAACCTCTCATTATGGCATGTGCATAGGGATTTCCTACTGTTCTTACTTCCCAGCCTCCGTATATGAATTCCTGACTGTGCTGAGCTGCCGTAATGGAATTCATCATAACTGAAATATCTCCGCTGGGAGGATTCTTCATTCCCGCAGGTATACCCACACCCGATGCAACCAGTCTGTGCTCCTGATCCTCTACCGATCTCGCACCGACCGCAACATATGACAGAAGATCTGAAAGATATCTGTGATTACCGGGGTAAAGCATTTCCTCTGCGCAGGTGAAGCCTGTTTCCTTAACGACTCTCGTATGCATTTCTCTTATTGCAATGATTCCGGCAAGCATATCCTCATGTCCCTGAGGATCCGGCTGATGAAGCATTCCTTTATAGCCTGTACCTGTAGTACGGGGTTTATTTGTATAAACTCGAGGGATAATGAAAACCTTATCCTTTATCTTTTCACGAACAATAGCAAGTCGTGTCATATACTCAAGCACGGCATCCTCATTATCTGCGGAGCAGGGTCCGATAACCATGATAAACTTGTCACTTTTTCCGGAAAAGATATCTGCTATCTCGGCGTCTCTTTCTTCCTTGATCTTCTTAATCTCGTCACTGATGGGGAAGCGTTCCTTAAGCTCTTCGGGAGTAGGAAGCTTCTTTACGAATTCCATATGCATTTCCATGATATTATTACCTCTTTTCAACTTAATTACTTTTGCAAAAAACAATTTAACACATTAAAGCGATAAAGTAAAGTATTTTTTTATTTTTTTTCGGAAACCTGTTCCGGATTGGATATTACTACATTTCCATCCTTTATTTCAAGTCTTACTCTGCTGTCCTTAAGTCCGAGCTCCTGACGCATTTCATCGGTCAGCTTAATCCTGCCCGCCTTATCCATAATGGTATACTCCTCATGGGTAAGTGCGGTATCAAACGAATCCGTCGCCATACTGTTAATGGTCTGCTCATATTCCTGCTTAATGACCTTCTCGGTGCTGATCTTGCCGTCGGAGATCATTACAACCCTGTTAACCTTATTTGCAAGGCTGATATCATGTGTGACGATGATTATGGTCACTCCTCTTTCCTTATTTATCCTCCGGAAAAGATTCTGTATCATATCACTTGTCTTCGTATCCACCGCTCCCGTAGGCTCATCTGCAAGGATTATTTCGGGATCCCTGACGAGAGACATGGCTATCGCTATCCTCTGCTGCTGTCCACCGGACAGCTCTGTCGGATATGAAGAAGCTTTATCCGAAAGCTCTACCTCTTCGAGAAGCTCCATAGCCTTTCTTCTCCTCTCCGCTGCCGGTACCCTATCAAAATAGAGCTGCGCTTCAATGTTTTCCAGAGCCGTCATATATGGAAACAGATTTGTAGATGCCTTCTGCCATATAAAGCCTATGGTCTTTTTTCTGAGTACGGTCAGCTCCTTCTCATTCATAAGCCCTATATCCTTGCCGCAAACCTTTATCTTGCCTGCGGAAGGCTTTTCCAGACCACCGATGATATTCAGGAGTGTTGACTTGCCGCTTCCCGACTTACCTATGATTGCCATAAGCTCACCCTTTTTTACGGTAAGATCCAGGCCCTGAAGAGCCAGCACTTCAACGGCATCGGTCTTATAGAGCTTTACGAGGCTGTCACATTCTATGACATTTTCATTTTCTTTTTCCCCGGCCTGCTCCGGTACGTATGTGTCCGTCCCGTTTATGCCCGGTCCGTTCGTATCCGTCCCGTTCATGCCCGGTTCGTTTATTATCCTCTCGTTCATATCAGCTTCGTACATATTCTCCCCCGTTTACAAGAACTCCGTCGCTCATCTCATATACCTCATCACCCATGGTCATGATTCCCGGGTCATGAGTTGTCATGACAACACTTATGCCATAGGTGCTTACAAGCATTTTAAAAAGATTAACCACTTTTATTCCGGTTGCGGTATCGAGCGCGCCGGTCGGCTCATCGGCAAACAGTACCTCCGGCTTTCCTGCCACAGCTCTTGCTATCGCAACTCTTTGCTGCTCGCCGCCGGAAAGTTCTCCGGGCATATGCATCATCCTGTCCTTAAGGCCGACGATCTGCATCACCTCTTCTATCCTCTCACGACGATCACCCTTGTAGCCGGCGGTCCGGAGTGCAAAGTCAACATTTTCGTATGCATTCATCATCGGAAAAAGAGCAACCGACTGGAATACAATTCCCATCATTTTTCTTCGGATGAGATCTCTCTCCTTATCACTGATCCCTGCCACGGGTTTGTTATTTATGTAAACCTCTCCCGATGTGCATCTGTCCAGCAGGCTCATGTTATTCAGAAGGGTTGTTTTCCCCGAACCGGACCTGCCCATGATTATCGTAAATGCACCCTTTCGGATGTTAATGTTTACATTATCAAGTGCACGGAAAACGCTCCCGCCGGTCTTATATTCCTTTATAAGATTTTCAGTTCTGATCATATATTCCATATATCAGTCATCTCCCATTTTAAGGCTTTCCGAAATGTTCATCCTGCTCAGTATCCTGATTATTATAAACAGCGCAGCCATTAGTATCAGCAGAAATACCATTACGGGTTTAAGTACATCCTTGTAGGATATAAAGGTGGTAAGAGGCACATTATGCATTTCGGGAAGGTAGATTATTGCGATCAGATCATTGAAAAGATATGATGCGAGAAGTCCCGAAACCACTCCGGCAACCCCGGTCAGAAGTGAACCGAAGAAATGCTCCTCCGCCAGCATCGCTATTATTTCGTTCATTGAAAGTCCCATCGCCCTGTAGATTCCGAAAAGATGCTGTCTTCCCTTTATCGCGGTTATCCAGTAGATGAGGAAGCCTATTCCGCATATTAAAAGAGACACAAGAAAGCTTATGGTAAACAGTCCGTTTGTTATCTGAATCTCCGCGGAATCCTTCATCCGGCGTATATCCTCTTCCCTGTCCGTAAGGCTCACATATCTTACGGAATTTTGCTCCAGGTAATCCCTAAGCTTTGAATGATTCGTATCCTTTGCTTTTTTCATCCATACCTCATAGGGCATAAGTCCGAAGGTCTGCTGCACTCTGGCTCTGTTGGCAACCACAAGGTAATTCTCCTTCACAGTCACCTTTCCGTCATTACCGCTCTCATAGCTGTACTGAGTAAAGCCGGGCCACGCAGGAACAATCGCAACAACCTCCCCGGTATCCTGCGCAATTTCCTTGCTTTTATAGACCGTCAGAGGATGAAAGCGACTGTAGCGTATCGTATCGCCGACCTCCAGGCCCGTTTCATCGGCGAGATTCTCGGAAATGATAACTCCCTTGGGGTTTGAAGCCAGCGCATTCAGATAATTGTACCAATGCTCCTCCGTAAGCTTTCTGTCCAGATCGGAGGTAAGCCCGAATTCCTTTGTGTCAATGCCGTAAAGATTGCATTTATCAAAGGTTTTTGATTTGGCATAGATCTTAGTATTATCATCTCTTATTACTCTCGTGACATTTTCCATCAGGCCGTCATCGACCATCTTAAGCATCTTTCCGTAATCCGGTTCATTATAGTTCCATATCCAGGTTTCCGATGCGGGCATAGTAACCTTCATGGTCCATTTTTCCATTAAGACATAATCCGCCGCGTCATCATAGCTGACTCTATCGGTATTATTTTCATTTATGGTCCTTGCAAGATTCGCTTCATATATTCCGAGTGCGATGGTAAGTACTATAAATACGCTGATAACTCCGGATATCCCTCCGCCTCTTATGACCTGCATAAAGCCTGCATAAGCCGCGGGCTTCCACGCCTTCTCTCCTGCCCTGAATATGAGGCTCGCAATAAGATAAATTACTCTTATAAGAAGCAGTCCGAGCGCAAGGATAAAGATCGATGCAAGAAGAAACAGTACGGGATCCACGGATCTTCCGTTTATCATATCCATTCCCATTGTACCCTGCTGCTTTTTGAACCTGTACAAAAAGTAACCGGATACTGCCATCAGAACAACATCCAGAAAATACTTCTGCCAGAAGGGTATCACTTTTATCTTCATTCTTTCCGCTCTGACATTGATAATGGTATTTCCCGATCTTTTTATAACAGGGATAGTCATGCAGATAACAAGCAGAACTATCGCAGCCGCAAGATAAAACGGCACTTCTGCATTGAAGGTATATCCCGACAGATCCTTTTTCCCGAAGGTAAGGAAATCATTTGTGCTGCCTGCCATATATGACATAAGAAGTCCCAGTATCAAACCTACGGGCGCCGCAACAGCGGATATGATGCCCGCTCTGAGCATATATATGGAAACAATCTTTCCCCTGCTGATTCCCCTGCTTCTGAGAACTGCCATTTCCTCAGTTTCATCTCTCACTATCCTTCCGGAAACGAGAAGCACAAACATAAAGAGCAGCAGCATGATAAGAAGCATTGATGATATGAATATAATGTTGATAAAGCCCTTACCCTTTTCATATGATATAAGCGTTCCCGTTATATTTTCGGAAAAGCTCTTATCATCCTTTTGAAGAGCCTGAAGCTTCTTTTTGAAGCTCTCGGCTTTTTCGGACACTATATCCCTGTAATCCAGCATACAGGCGGTCTTATAATAAATGGCATCGGGCGATTGGAAGGCGGAAAATGCGTCAAGTCCCTCCTTATCCGTAAAGATCGTACCCTCCATATCCGAAAGCCTTTCATTCCATACATAACGGCTTTCGTCACTTTCTTTTACTATCCCGACTATCATATAATTAAATGTATGGCCGGCGTCAGCATTCCCGAAGGTGAGGGTTTCACCCACGGAAAGATTCAGAGAATCCATTACACTTTCGCTGATATATGCAGCCTTACAATCGTCAGGTATTTCACCGTCGTAAGACTTTACTATGTCACAGATATTATCGAAGTCATCAAGATAGGTTATCTTCATGCTCCTTCGATTACTTCCGAGGTCGGTCGTATAGTTATTGGCTTCTACCCATACTATCCTCTGGTAGGCAACGGAAGAAATCTTCAGCTTATTTTTCCATGCCAGCTCGCATTTATCGATTTCTCCGAGTGCACTGTCCACCTGCTTTGCATTACCGGTAGATCCGCTTTTTGCGATAACAGCCGGAAATGTGTCCGTGCTCTTTGCGTAGTCCTCAAAGCCCGATAATACCAGCTTATCGAGGGCTCCTCTTCTCAGTATCGGAAGCATGGTCATTATACCGATAAATATAACTGCTCCGATAAAAAGAGACAGGCTGAGCCAGCGATTATTAAGTATTTTTTTTAATATAAACTGTATCATTCCACTTTCTCCACAGCAACTATATCTCCGGCATTAAGACCGTTTGATATAAATACATTTTCTCCGGTATCAAATGCCTTGTCATAGACCACATACCTTTTAACAAGGCGATCTTCCTCAATCGTCCACACATAATAAAGCTTACTGTTATCCTTAGTGTTTATCTCTTCATATACCGCCGCCGACGGTACCGAGATCACACTTTCGAATCTCACCTCAGAGAATGTCATCGTATCATCCTTTCCGATCGATCCGATAATAGATTTATTTATGTCACTCTTCTCATTTCCTTCATTGAAGTCAGCAAAGAATTCGTAGCCCGCAAACATATATCCGGCTATCTCACCGAAGCCGACTACATAAGGTCTGTCATTTCGTGTTCCGACCATGCATGGCATATTAAAGCCGTTTGTGGCGATACATTTACCGGTATAGGTCTTTCCGCCGCTTTCGAGTGTAACAGTCTGTCCGGGCATTGCATACCTTTTAAGACCTTTTTTAAGGGCTGCAGCAGTTGCTCCCGTAGTTGTTTTTCTCATCATTACGAGGATCAGATCATCCTCTTTCCCGGAAATGGTGCAAAGAACGCTTCCCGGCTCAGCAGATTCGTATTCCCATGCAAAGCGAACCGTGCCCGCTGCAGATGCTGCTGTCCTTAAATCTCCCTGTCCGCTGTTTCTCTGACGGAGCTTATCTCTTATTTCCTGTGCTTCCTTAAGCTCTGTCTGATAATCCTCGTTTTCGAGATCCGACTCCGCATATAATGCTTCAAGCTGCGCATTTAGTCTTTCAAGCATATAATCATTTGCATATATGGGATGGTCAGCTTCGCCCTCATCCGGAGCATCAGAGTCATCATCCGGAGCATCCTCCGAATCCACCGGCTTCATACGGGCGCTTAATTCCTCAAGCTCTCTTCTTGCCGCCTCAGCCTTTGCTATCTCATCCTTTATGGAGGCTTCTCGTTTCTGCATTTCCTTAACATTTTCATTATGATGCGAAACAATGCTGTTTACACGATTTTCCGCTTCGACGAGCTCTGCATTACTGATCTCGGTCGTAAGGGTATAAAGAGTATCTCCTTTTTCAACCTTATCCCCTTTTTTTACACTCATCTTTACTTTTCCACCATACTGCGTCTTATAGGTCATATCTCCCATTCCGTATCCGGATATGGTTTTGGAAACAGCCTTGACATCAAACAGCGAAAGCTCTGTCTTATACTCATCATATTTAACCGGCTTTTCACTGTTATCCTGATAGAAAACCTCTTCTCCCTCTTCAAGTCCTTCCGTAACCTCTACATAATTCTTATCCTTTGCTCCGAGCTTTACTGTCCTCTTTTCGGTATTGGCGCCGTTTTTTACATATACATAGGGCTCTGCTTCGTTTGTATAAACCGAATCCGTACCGACGCATAACACATTCTCGCTTATCTTCGGAAGCATATAAACCGGCAGCTGGTCCCCGGCCTTTAAATTAATACCCTTTACCGAAAAACGGACATGAGGATAATTTTTGTTTACCTTGCAAAGATCCACTTCTTCCGCCGTATATTCGATCTCGGATGCTTCAAAGGATTTTCCGTTCATATATACACGCGCGGTTCTGTTTCTAAAGGTATTAAACTGTGTAATGTCCATATCTCTTGCTTCGAGATATATGTCATTTTCATCTGAAATCACCGCAACGGCTATATTGGAATTTATAGTCGCATTCTTGGATATATCCGCTACATAGGTTATCACGCCGTCTTGATCCGCATAGAGCTTGCCCTTGGCAATTGTCTCGTCTATGACCGACATATCCTTTCGAAGCTGCTCTGCATCCTCATCGTAGCTCTGCGACGCAAAGCGGGCATCCTCTCTCTTTATCGCAATATTTTTCAGCATGGCATCCGCTTCTGCGATTTCTCCCGCCTCGCGAAGAGCCTTTTCCTCATATTCCATTTCCTTAAGGTTTGCCGCATTTATCCTTTCGGTTATGGCCTTGGATCTTAAGATATGATCCAGACCTTCCTGAAGATTTTTTCTATCCTTTTCCATGCTTTCGGAATTAACGGATGCTATTATGTCACCAGCCTTTACATGGTCGCCGGGATTTACATATATTTTTCCTATGGTAACACTCATATTATAGAAAACGGGGTATGCCTTCATCACCGCATCGCACAGTATCACCTTGGGAATCCCTATATCCCGCCTCTCTGCCCTTCTGTAGGTATCACCCTCCGAAAGGCTGTCCAGAAGCTCGGGTATTTCTTCACTGACCTTACCGGCTGCAGAGCAACCTGCAGTCAGAGCCAGAAGGAGTATAAGCACAAATGAAATGCATCTTTGTTTCATTTTTTTCATCGGTTAAGCGCAACCTCCTCTCCTTCACTCAGGCCCTCGGATATAACTATGTTATCGCCGATTATTTCTTTGGTTTTAACCCTTCGGACATCGTAATATCCATTCTCATCCTTAACATATGCAATGAATTCGTTTCCGTTTTTTATAATGGCGGACTTTTTCACATAGATTACATTTTTCATGGTCGGTTTTTTAGCCGTTATCGTCATACTGCTTACATCTGATGCAGACAGAGGTGAATCGGTTTTAAATATCACTTTGTTCCCGTCTTTTTCCGAAAGAGTCATTTCATAGACTCCAATACCCGAATCAGCTTCGTATTTTTTTCCTACCTCAAAGAAATCGGTTTCTTCCGTAACGGCAAAAAATGTGTCTGTTATCCCCGACACGGTGATCATATCATTTTCCATCCAGAGAATAGCTTCACTTACAGTACCCTCTTCCATATTCAGAAGCAGCTCATCTATATGCGTAACAACACCGGGCTTCCTTGCTATCAGGCTGTATTCCTTCAGCTTCGCATTTGTCTCCTGTATATAAAGGTCGTCAACCTGAATGCTCTTTACGGTCTCATTGATATATGAGCTGTAGTCGGTTCCGGGATCCGTTGCGGCAAGTATCCTGTAATGCTCAAGCAGCGCTTCATTTTCCCTTTTTTCTCTTTGGTATACCTCCAGCTTTTCCTTAAGCTCCTTACTTGTAAGTGAGACAAGGACAGTTCCCTCGCTTACAGTATCCCCCACCGATACATGAAGCTTTTCAAGATAAAGGCCTTCACTTATGATCTTATCCAAAAATACGTAATCAAAGGAATAACCAATCGTATCCTCACCGTCAGTTTTAAGATTAAGAGTTATTTCGGGAGTAAGGTCACCCTTTTTTACCTCTGTGGTATCATACTCGGTCTTGACATAATCATAAGACGAAAGCTCGACCAGCTCCGTTGTCACGGTACCGCATCCGGCAGTGAAGAGTGCAAACGGAAGCAGAAGAAAAATAATTCCCAGTGCCTTATTTGCTATTTTTAATAATTGATTTGATCTGATAAATGCTTTCATATCCTTTAACCTCATGCGTCCGGAAGTATTCCGATGAAATATCTCTGCTCATCACCCGCTGCAAGTATCTTAAATGAGTTGTATTCCCTTTCCTGTACATACAGCCCGCTGTCAACATCTCCGACATCCGCAACA
>CACYCJ010000185.1 GCA_902772925.1 uncultured Lachnospiraceae bacterium | reverse complement strand
GAACGCATTTGGGTTCTTATGTTATAGTCGGACTTATGCTTGTTGCATATTTTGTGATTAGCATTGTATGGAGGAAAAAAGTTGAAGCAATAATTATTGCGATTAATAATAACATCATATAATATACATTTAGTGGGAAGGTTATATGATGTTGGGGACAAATCCCAATATTTTGGATGAAGGATTTTATAATGGAATATATTGAAGTTGAGATAAATGAAAAGAAATATATGATTCCGAAAGGCAATTTCGGATTTGTTCAAAAAGCAGCATCGAAGGGCAAAAACGAAGAGTACGGCAAAAAAATATTTAAAAGCTTACTGCTTGCCGAAAAGCAGCTTTTGGTTGATTATGAGCTTTTTGCAATTTTCTTACGGCGTGCTTTTGAGACGATCGCAATTTATGAAGAGGCTAAATGGCGTTTTCAGAACAATAACGGTAAAGGAAACATTTCTGCCTACATTAAGAAGGTAGAGGATGATTACCGTTCGCCTGATTTCAGTCTTAAGGGATGTCTGATAGATATATGTAAGGATGATCAAAGATTTAAGACTTTTGCGAATGATTTTTGCAAAAAACTGAGGCACCCTGACGGGTATGGGATCATTTCTTACATAAAATATGTTTATAGCTTTTGCAGCGAAAACCTGCATGCCGGAAATGTATACGAAGAGGATTACATTGCCAACAGGGAAAACTGTTTGAAGCTGGCGAAGTCCTTTCATAAGTTTTTGAAGATTCTCTATAAATGTCCGAATGCTCCTGATTTTGACGAGAAGCTTATCCCGATCGACGATTATTATTCGCTGTATAAGGATACGGGCAATCATATCATTACGCCGGATATCTGGCTTAAGGATAACAATAAAATATATGTAAAGGACTCATTCGGCGGTCCCAATTTTTATATTATTTCCTTTAATGATAAGGCGGGAGATAAGCCTTCAAGGTCGCTCAGGACATTATATAAGCTGAATGAGAAAAACTATAAGAATCCGGGAAATATTATCAGCTACAGAGAGATATTAACCAACCAGCAGGGCGATGATTTCAGCTGTGCGGTATACAGGCTTCCGGGCTTCCCGTATGAACTTACGGAGGAGTATTTATCCGATCTTGAAGCTTCGGATAAAAGAGACATTGTCAGGGGAGTATGTAATGCTGTCTTTTCGCTGCATACGTATTCGCAGCCTTTATATCACAGGAACATTAACCCGAGATCAATAGTTGTTACCGAGATTGAAGGAAAATTCGTTCCGGTGCTGTTTGAGTTTAATATCGTGAAGGATGAATCGGAGGAGTGGACTGTTATCTCGGATGTGGAGAGACAGTACAATAAAAAGAAGAACAAGAGGTATGTTGCGCCTGAGGTAAAAAACAGCTCCAAAGAGGACAGGAAGACATGGGGAAAAGAGTGGGAAAAGGTTGATATATATTCTCTTGGGAAAACCATTCTTTTCATTTTGTCAAATTCACACAGTGTTATTCAGATTGATGACCGTGATAAGCTGTATAAAGAAATTGACCGGGTATTAAAAAAGAATGGTTACGACAATGCAGCTTCCGAAATGTTGAAAAAAATGATTGACGATGATCCGGGAGTGCGCCCCGGGATTGAAGAAGTGATGAATTGTTTTAAATAGTTTTATGGTTTAAAAAGGTGGGAGAAAGTTATGCTTGATCTGTATGAAAGGCTCCGTACATATGATCCCTTATGGGAAAACTGGCATCTGAATAAGGGCGGAAAGCTCGGCAGAGGAGGCTTCGGCGCAGTCTATAAATATTCAAGAGATATGTTCGGGCTGCATGAAGAAAGTGCGGTAAAGGTAATCGAGCAGATTCTGCTTCAGGAATACCTGGATGATGTTGAAAGAATCGATAAGATCAAAAAGGATACGGCAAATGATATCCTGATAATGGATAAATTTAAAGGCGAGCCAAACATTATGCCTTTGATGAATTATGCGGTAAAGGATATTTATGATGATGAAAAAAACATCATCGGTTTTGACATTTTAATTCAGATGGAAATATGCAGCAGCATCAAAAGCTATTATGTAGGCAATGTAAGTGTGGAAGATATAGAGCGGCTGGCTGTGCAGATCGGCGGGGCTTTGAAAACGATCCACAACAAAGGCGTTATGCATCGTGATATCAAAGTTGATAACATTCTTATAGATAATAAAGGGGATTTTGTGCTCACGGATTTCGGGATTTCAAAGGAAAACCTCGAGTACTCCACCTTTATATCCCGCGCGGGAACCAAAGCATATATGGCGCCTGAGGTATACGAAAATGACGGTCATGGATATAAAAAGAATGCGGATATTTATTCCTATGGAATGTCTCTTTACTGTCTTCTGAACAACTGGTATCTGCCGAATACGAGCGAGACATCCTCGATGACAGACAGGGCTATGGCTATAGAAATGAGACTTAAGGGAGAAGCATTTTCGGAACCGGTAAGAGGGGATAAAAGGCTGAAAGACATTGTAATGAAATGCGTCGAGTATTATCCCGAAAAAAGATATCAGCAGATGGAAGAGGTTCTTGAGGATATTAACAGGTGCATCGGAAAGGATACTTTCAGTACGCACGGGAAGAGGGGGCCGGTTTTTAATTCCGAAAGAGATAGTGAAGCTTTTGGTGATGAAAGGCATTTCTGTAAAATTAAAGAAGCGGGAACTGATTCGAAATATAAGAATGAGATAAAGCTTGAGGCGGGAAAGGAATACGAGGTATCTGTTTATTTTCGTAACGATGCTGATCCGTCGAAAAATGAAGACGGTTCGGGCATTGCAAGAGGTGTAAGGATATCCTCCGTTTTCCCGGACAGAGTGACAAAGGCTTCGCCTGACAGAATCAGTGCCACTATCTTATCGTCAAATACGGAACCCAAGGAAGTAAGGGCTTTTTCGGCGGTATCAACCGACTGTGCGAAAGGCATATCTTTAGAATATGTGCCGGGAAGCGCGATAATACATAACAGCGGAAAGCTAAGCGGAACGGTTATGCCTGAAAGTATTTTCACGAAGGAAGGCGCGTATATCGGCTATAACAGTTTTTCCGGAATTATCCCCGGAGGAGACGAGTATTCAGGAAATATAACATACAGATTAAAATGCTACACAGTATAGGAGGCTACAGGTGAGTTCAATTCACTTTTAAATTGCTTAATGGGTGGTTAAACTATGTATTGGCTACGGATTATTCAGCCCGGCTTTTCTCATTTCTCTTCGTTTAATGGCCATTTCGTATTCTGCTCTCTCAGATTCGTTTGAAATCTGAATTCCGTAAGGAACGGGTACGGGCTTTCCGTCTTTGTCTACACAAACCTCGGTAAAATAAGCCCGGTTGATGGGACGGCGAAGGCCGGTTTCCTTGTCCTCTACATATGTGTCGACTCTTACATCCATGGATGAACGGCCGACATAAACAATCTTTGCTATTATCACGACGATATCCCCGAGGTATGCGCCGCTTTTAAATTCGAGGTGATCAACGGCTGCGGTTGTCACAACAAGCCCGGAATGTCTGATGGCAGCAACCCCTGCCGCTGAGTCAATCCATTCCATAAGTCGTCCGCCGAAAAGACGACCGAATCCGTTTATGTCTTCATATTGAGGACAGTGGATCGATTCGGTTTTTGATTCTTCTACGGTTTTCATTCCCTTTTCAAAACTCATTTTTTATGCTCCTTTGTAATATTATGACAAAAGTGTTATATTTCTGCTTGTAGGAAAAGAGGCTTGGCCTTATGACACCCGCATCATATATAATATATAAAATAGTTTGTCGCCTGCATCTACGGTGGTTTGTCGTCTGCGTATACAGACAGTATACATACAACTGTTTTAAGTTGCAATCACTATATCCATTGTCCCGTCGTCGTAAAATACAGCGAGCATAGGAACATCTTTATTTTTTTCTTTCGATTTGTTAAGATAAGTGTGTTGCGATGCGAAATATGTTGATAAGCTTAGGGGGCTTGTCAATTATGAATTCGGGGTTATGTTATGAAGGATAATAAACAAAGGCTTTTACAGATAAGCGTTATGACAGTAAAGGTAGTACTGGGAGTAGTGTTTGTTTTTTGTGCCTTTGTTTTTATTTATTACGGCGTGATAAACAGGGGAGATATTCCCGGTACCGATCCCGTTAAGTTTGTTACAGATTGGGATATCAGCGGTGAGGGAGAGGAATACATGCAATTTGTGTCGACTCTTCCGGAAAACATAAAGGACAACGAATACTTTTTCTTTTATACCCGTAAGGATGTGACGGTATATATCGACGGAGAATTCAGAAAGGATTTCGTTGAGGACAGAGATGTAAACATTCCCGGCGGCTCTTTGAAGAAGTTTTATCTTTTGGTTCCTCTGGTTTCGTCTGATTCCGGCGCTGAGGTGAAGCTTGTAAGAAAAGCAAAATGGGAAGATGAAATGGTCGTTCCCGAATCCTTTGTAAGCACCCGTTTCGGAGGCTTCACATATCTGATGGCTACAAGCGGACCTTCCCTCATCCTTGCGATGATAGTTCTTATCTTCTCATTTGTAGTCATCATCGTCAGCTTTGTTTTAAGATATGTTTATAAAATGCATATCAATATGATGTACGGAGCCATCGGAATTTTCGTCATAGCAGGGTGGATCGTCACGGACTCATTTCTTTTCCCCTTTGTATTCGGAGTCTATCATGTGAATGACATTCTGAATTATATGATCTGTCTGATAATGCCAATCGCTCCGATAGTATATATGAATTCTATTCAGCACGGTCGTTACAAGGTTGCAATGTCGGTGCTGATGCTTCTTTCCGCATTGAATGTGATCATCTGGCCGCTGCTTCATTTTACAGGCATATTCCCGTTTTATAATGCTCGAAATATCGTAAATGTGATACTTGTCTTTATGTCCGGAATGGAGATCTGCGTCCTTATCATTGACGCGATAAGGGGCAGGGCGCGCGAGTATCGATACACATTTATCGGCTTTTTCGGCTTCCTTCTTTGCTGCGTCACGGAGCTTCTGATCGTGCTCATGGTGACCACCACAAATGAGGCGCTTCCCATGGTTGCGGGTCTTGCATTTCTGCTGGTGTTCGTTGTCGTTCAGCAGATCAGCGACATCAGGAAGATCAATGCGGAAAAGCAGCATGCAATTGACATTTCCGATGCGAAGACAAGGTTCCTTGCAAGCATGTCCCACGAGATAAGGACTCCCATAAATGCGATCTTAGGAATGAATGAAATGATCCTTCGGGAAAATGAGGACGAGACCATAGAGGAATATTCCGAAAATATCAAGACCTCCGGTAAAATGCTTCTCATGCTGATAAATGATGTTCTGGACTTTTCCAAGATTGAAGCCGGAAAGCTGGAAATTCATGACGCCCGTTTCCTTATGTCGGAGATGCTTTATGATGTTATTTCTCTTGTGAAGGAAAGGTCGGACGAAAAGGGGCTCGCACTTGAGGTAAAGATAGAAAATGAGATTCCGAATGAAATCGTCAGTGATGAATTCAGGATAAGGCAGATACTTATCAATTTCATTAACAATGCCGTAAAATATACGGATGAGGGAACGGTTTCACTTATACTCGGCGGAAGCTATACCGATGACGGGTATGAGCTGAAGATGGTCGTTAAGGATACCGGTAAGGGAATCCGCAAGGAGGATCAGGAAAATCTCTTTGAAGCATTTTCAAGGGCGGATATCAAGTCAAATGTAAACATAGAGGGCACCGGCCTCGGCCTTGCCATCGTAAAGAGCATTGTGGATTCCATGAACGGGAATATTGGAGTCATCAGCGAATACGGCGAGGGATCGCAGTTCTGGGTTAAGCTTCCCGTGAAATATCTTGATAAGACTCCACTTAAAAATGATTTCATGGAAAACAGAAGTAAGAATGATCCGAAGGGTGATACAAAAAGCTTTATGGCGCCTGACGCAAAGATTCTTGCCGTTGACGACAATGAATCAAACCTTAAGATAGTAAGGCTTTTCCTGAAAAGGACCGGGATCACCCCCGATCTTTGCAGCTCGGGAACCAAGGCGATAGAACTTTGTAAGGAAAAGAAATACGATCTCATACTTCTCGATCATATGATGCCGGATCCTGACGGAATCGAGACGATGCACATTATAAGAAGCGACGAGGCGTCCCTTAATAAAGAAACAAAGGCGGTGGTGCTAACTGCAAATGCCGTGGCGGGAAGCCGGAAGATGTATCTTGCCGAGGGCTTCGACGATTACCTCGCAAAACCGCTTGATTCAAAAGTCTTCGAGCAGATGGTGAAGAAAATGCTGCCGGAGGAGCTGGTGAAGGAGCCGGCAAGCCATTCGGGCAAGCCGGTAGCAACTGCAGGCAGGTCGGAAGTAGCCGCGGGCGGCGACGTAGAGGATGCGTCATCGCTTAGATCACGCCTCAGCAGGATAGACGGGTTTGATTATGAGACGGCGATGCTTTACTGCGGAGATGAGGAAGAGTTCCTTTTGGAAATAATAAATGATGTTACGACAGACTGCCTTCCTCGTGCCGAGAAGATGAGAAAGAATCTTGCGGATAATGATATCAAGTCATATGCGATAGAGGCCCACAGCATTAAGAGCTCAATGGCGACCATAGGACTTTCCTACTTCAGTGAAAGAGCTAAGGAGCATGAGTTTGCAGCTAAGGGCGGTGACTTGGCTTTCATTGAAAAGGATGCGGAAGCCTTTATCAATGAATATATGGAAATCTGCAAAAAACTGGAAAATGCAGTGATTAACTGAAACGGCAGTAAGAAACGGAAAATGAAGTGGTTAACTGAAACGGCTGTATAATAAGGAAAACCGGCAGCACTATGGTTTTCCGGGGGTGTTACAATGAGATTTATAAAAGATAGTTTTACAAGAAAAAAAGTATTGCATAGAAAAATGTCCGCCATATTTCTGCTCGGATTACTAACTCTTACTCTGTTTTCGGCGGGCTGTCAGAAGACTGATATGACGGAAAATGAGCCTGACCTTCTGCTCGGCTTTTCCCAGATAGGCTCGGAAAGCGCGTGGAGGATTGGGAATACAAATGATATTAAAGAGCAGGCGGAAAAATACGGCATCGGCCTGATGTTTGATAATGCAAATCAAAAGCAGGAAAACCAGATCGCCGCCATAAGAAGGTTCATCGCATATAAGGTTGATGTTATCGCATTTTCCCCGATAGTCGAAGATGGCTGGGACAATGTCCTTACAGAAGCTAAGAATGCGGGGATACCCGTTATCCTTGTGGACAGGGATATAAGCAGCGAGCAGGAGGATCTTGCAGCATGCCTTATCGGAGCTGACTTTTATAATGAAGGAAAGATGGCGGGAGAATACCTTATCAGAAAGGCAGATGCGCTCGGACTTAAGCAGGTAAATATCGTTGAGATAACCGGAACCGATAATTCTACGCCGATGAGACAGAGGCAGGCAGGCTTTGCCGATGCGATAAAGGATGATAAGAGGATGAATATCCTCGAAAGCACAGACGGGGATTTCCTGAAGAGCCGAGGCGCGGAGTGTATGAGGTCCCTGCTTGAAAAATACGGCGATGACATAGATGTGGTTTACAGTCATAATGATGAGATGACTCTGGGCGCGCTTCCCGAGATAGAAGAGGCGGGGTATAAGCCCGGCAGTGATATCGTCATCATTTCCATAGATGGCGGGCAGGAGGCCATCAATGTGCTTAAGGAGGGCAGGATCAACTGCGTTGTGGAATGCACGCCCAAGCTCGGCAAGGAAGTAATGGAAACTGCTCTCAAGCTGAAAAACGGCGAAGATGTGGACGCCGTGATCCATCCGGAGGAGCGTGTATTCTCCGACGAGCAGGATCTTACGAACCTTGAACCGCGCGGATATTAAAGCGGCAGTGCCGCGTCCGGCGGAGTGAGTCACCGGAGTCGTAGCGGTGACCGGAAAAGCGGCAGCGCCGCGTCCGGCGGAGTGAGTCGCCGGAGTCGTAGCGGTGACCGGAAAAGCGGCAGCAGATCTACGGAACCGGAATCAGAGGATAAAATATGGACAGGATTAAAAAAGAAAAGAGTATTCTCGGCGCGATCAATGATGTAAGCCACCGACTGGTTCTGATACTGGTTTTTCCCATTGTCATCAGCCTTTTTCTTATGCTCTTTTATGCATATGAATATTATAATGCCATTCACCGTATGGGAGAGATCACGAGCCTCAAGACGGTCGTTTCCGATGAAATCCCGGAGAAGGCGTGGGATATCGTCTGCGGCAAGGAGAGCTTTCCGGGAAGCGATATCTATATAGTGATCCACGATGTGGAGGACAGGATCGAGGATGTTACGATGCAGACGGAAGAGGAAAACAGGCTTTCGCTCATCGTGGCGGGCCGTACGATGGAGACCCTCGAAAACTATGTCAATCAGATAAGGGATAATGTCAGCGAAGAGGTTCCCGTTGTGGAAAATGAAGCGGTGCTCACCGAAGTAAGAAATGTGGCAGCCCTCGTCGACAGTATGCTGAGTGAATATATCGAGCTTGAGATCACATCGTCATCAAAAATGAGCCATAAGCTGAGGACGGTCATTATCCTGACGGCGGTTGCGGAGATTCTGATAATCATCATGGCCATATGGGTGAGAAATGTGTCTATGAAAAATACGGCCAAGCTGGTTAGGCAGCCCATTGAAAAGCTCGAAGAGGTTACCGCCGAGCTTGCGAACGGAACGCTTGATGCGAGGATAACGGATACGGAGGTAACGGAGCTAAGAAACCTGACGATGCAGGTTAACAACATGGCGGATCAGCTCGAATCCATGATGAAAAAGAGCGAGCAGGATGCGAAGAAGCTGAGAAAGGCGGAGCTTCGGACACTGCAGACGCAGATCAACCCGCACTTCCTGTATAATACGCTCGATGCCATAGTCTGGAAGGCAGAGGGCGGTGAGATGGATGAGGTAATCGGACTCACCAGCTCGCTGAGTGACTTTTTCAGGATCAGCCTTTCGTCGGGAGCCGACTGGATACCCTTAAGTCAGGAAAAAAAGCATATCGAAGGATATCTTAAGATACAGCAGACAAGATACCGCGATAT
>CACYCJ010000184.1 GCA_902772925.1 uncultured Lachnospiraceae bacterium | reverse complement strand
TTCATCCAGCTTCTTTTCGATAGCTGCGATGATCACCTCCAGTGCTTTGATCCTTGCGTAATGCTTGTCGTTTGATTCAAGTATGTACCAGGGAGCAAACTGTGTGGAAGTCTTTTCTATCATTTCATTGACCGCAACCTCATAATCATCCCATTTTTCACGATTACGCCAGTCCTCGTCGGTAATCTTCCACTGCTTTTCGGGAGTATTCTGCCTGTCGGTGAATCTTGCAAGCTGGGTATCCTTGTCGATCTGAACCCAGAACTTGATCACGATAGCACCCCAGTCGGTAAGCTCCTTTTCAAATTCGTTGATCTCGTTGTAGGCTCTCTGCCAGTCATTCTCACTGCAGAAGCCCTCAAGCCTCTCAACCATAACTCTTCCGTACCAGGTACGGTCAAATATCGCAATGTGTCCGTCCTTCGGAAGCCTAGTCCAGAATCTCCAAAGGAAATGTCTTGCCTTCTCGTGAGGCTCCGGACTTGCAATCGGATGCACCTCATAGCCTCTCGGATCCAGGGCCGCCGCAACTCTCTTGATATTTCCGCCCTTACCCGCAGCATCCCAGCCTTCATATGCGATGATAACAGGAATCCTTCTGCGATAAAGCTCATTATGGAGCGCCGAAAGCTTCTTCTGCAGCTTATCAAGCTTTTCCTTATACTCTTCATCAGCCACAGTCTTATCAAGCGGGATATCCGCCAGGCGCGGCTGCTTCACAAGCGGGAATGTGTTCTGCAAGATCGGAACCGCGTGCTCATGATTCTTAAGTGCGGTATCGATACAAGTAATGAGCCTTTCGGTAACCTGAAGCTCTCCCCATTTCTTATTTATCGAATTAATGTAATACCAGGGCGCAACAAACTGATTCGTCGCATCAAGATACTCATCATAAACCTTCAGCACTTCGTCATAATGCTTATTCTGCCAAAGGTCGGTCTCGCTTACTCTCCACCTTGTGGACTTGTTTTCGAAAAGCGCCTTTATACGCTTCTTCTGTTCCTTCCTGCTTATCTGGAAGAAAAATTTAACTACAAGGTAGCCGTTGTCATTAAGCTGTCTTTCAAATCTCTTAATGCTTACAAGCCTGTCAGAATACTCTTTTTCTGAAATCTTTCCGGTGATATAAGCATCCGTAACCTCTTCCATCCAGCTCCCGTCAAAAAATGCGAACTTGCCCGCTTCGGGAATCTTGGAAAAATGCTTATAAAGAAAAGGTCTTCTCTTTTCCTCATCAGTAGGCACACCCTGTGTAAAGGTCTTGAAAAACCTGGGATCGAGATTCTTGATAACGCGTCCCAGCACAGATCCCTTTCCGGCTGCCCCCCAGCCGTCAAAGATTACCATAATCGGAATCTTCTTCTCCTTTACCAGCACCTGTCTTTTTGCCAGCTCGAGTCTGGCCTTTTCAAGTCGCTCGGTCAGTTCCTCATCATTAGGTTCGTCTTCAAAAACTATCTCCTTTAGCATACTGATTACCTCCTCCTAAAGCCTACTCGGCATTAACTATATCGGCTTCCGTCGCAATGAACTCTATCGTTTCCGTATGAAGCGCTTCCACCCCTGAAGCACCCGATACGCCTTCCACCGCCGGCTGTTCCACACTCATGGTACCGCCTTCAACGTTTTCAACAGTCTTCTTCTTTCTCACCGTAGTTATCGCAAGCTTGGAAATCTCGGAAATTATCCTCTTCCAGTTTTTCTTGCCGTCAATGGTATTGGCAGGATCATTGATAACAGCCAAAATACTGCTGACCTGACCGGCCACATTGTTCTCGATTATCTTATCGATCCATCCGAGATCGTTCAGAGATTTTTCACCCGTATAGATCCTCTCCATAATAAAGATCGTCGACTCCCCCAAAGCCGTTATTATGGAAGCGGCCATAACAGAATTAAGAACCGAAGCCGCAATATTCACGGCCGGTATAGCCTTTACCGCATTTATGAGTGCGTGAGCAACAATTCCCACAGTTCCTGCTTCGATAAGCGCCTTTACCACATTGTCGAGCTTTTCGGAATCGGGAATATTGTAAATTCTCGCCACCTGCGCGATCATTCCCGTTTCAAGCGGCGTGAGTATCAGTCCGTCGGGAAAAGGAATGGGTACTGCGCCCACAACTGCTCCTGCCGCCGCGCAGCTTGCCACAAGTGCATGAGCCTGTGCCCTTTTCTGTGTGGTCTTATACTGATAAATCGAAAGGAGCGTTGCTTTTTTTCCTTCAGGCATCAGCGCCTCCGTAACATCTACCAGATGCTCGATGCCGTGTGCCGGAACATACTGATTCTCCGTGATCCTGTATATATCCGCAACTACCGGTATTACCGCCTTTAAGTTTACGGGATGCTTCAGCTTCTTAAATGCTTCCTCGACCATTTTAATATTCTCGGGCACTTCCACCGACGAATACGACTTGGTAAGGACAACGATGATCGGAACATCCTTCCACATAGCCGTAGCTCTTGTCAGCATTGCTATATTTTTCCTGAAAAGCTTACGGGAGGTTGCATCAATGCAGTACCAGATAACATTTATCTGCCTGTCTGTCTGATCTCCCTTGATACTCTCCTTGGACCATTTCTTAACCTCATTAATGGCCTTTGCCTGCTGAAGAACCCCCGGCTCAAATCCGATCGTATCGATAAGTCTGAAATTAATCTCGGGGCATTCATATATCTCCATTTTCTGCGTCACCGCTTCACCGATTCCGGTTCTGGCATTTACCCCGAGGACGGCATTAATGAGCGTCGACTTTCCTACGCCCGAGTTACCGATTACCAAAATGTTCCCCTTTGACATTCACACCCCTCCAATCTATACATTTCTTTAGCTTCCATATCCTGCTTGGCTTTTAAAGCACTAAACCGAAGCCTTGTATTTTTCTCTCTGTCTGAGTATCCTCTTTATTCTGACATTTCTCTTTTTCTCATCATCAATTATTATCTTATAAAATTCATTAAGCTGTTCCTCGTTATAATCACCCCATACGAGCAAAGCTCTGCAAAGATAATAAAGACCCACCGTTGAGGTAAGCTCTTCGACCTCCGAATCCGTAAGGATCTCACGGGCAAGCGTCATTATATGCTCTCTTTCGCTGTCCAATGCGTCTATCAGCTCTCCGATTTTCTTTATCCCGAAGAAATCCAGCTTTTCGATAAAAGGCTCGACGCTTGAGGCGATTATTACAGCTCCGCTTATCGCCGCAATATCTTCATTTAATTTTATCATCTTTTCACTATGTTTGGCAAAGACCCTTAAGCTGATAAGGTCAATATTTACAGACCTTACCTCGTCACTGTGGATCTTCTCCTCGACAAGCTTATTGTATTCTGCAAGATTCTTTTTGATATCGACAAAGCCCTGATCCGCAATCTCCAGAAGACCCGCTATCCTCGAAAAGTTTCTTCTTGCCTCCCTCGGAACTCCGAACTCCGTCTTATAGCCGAGATCATGCTCGATCTCTGCCCAGGTATGCTGAAGAACTGTCCTTATCTGAATCTCGAATTTGTATTCGCAGAGTCTGTCGGGATATGAATCGCTTTTGGGGAGCGAGCATATATAATGCAGTGACAGATAACCGAATGAGTTCGCCTCTATCAGCTTCCTTTTATCCGTCGACTGATTCGGATCAACATCAAGATTTTTTGCAAGCTGCTCTGCAAAAAGATCGACCTGATCCGAAAAATAGCATATTACCCTGAAGCCGACCACATCCATAAGATCCTTGGTACAGGAATATTTATCTGATTTTCGTATAAGCTTTTCGGCAACCGAATCGGGTGCTTTTATTCTGTGTGCGATCTGCATCGGCTTAATGCCGCATTGCTCCGCAGATTTTGATATTATCTCATTTCCGATGATCTCAATCTTTTTATAATCATTTAAATCATCAAAATAGTCTTTCAGCTTCGGATTATCCATCCAAACTTCCATCGGATCCATTTAAACTAACTACCTCCGGGTTACAATTTATTCTACAGATTCAAATTCCTTAACAATCTCCTCATCGGGAGCAGGTGTAAGGAGACTTACAACAACGATAAATATAGCCGCAGTGATAAATGCGGGGAGCAGTTCATATACCGCAAATGCGCCTCCGAGCTTTGCAATCCCGTACTTCCAGATGAATACCATTGCACCACCTGAGATCATACCTGCTATGGCACCGTAACGGTTGGTTCTCTTCCAGAAAAGAGCAAACAGCATAAGAGGTCCGAAGGCCGCTCCGAAGCCTGCCCATGCAAATGAAACTATTCCGAATACCGAACTGTTGGGATCAAATGCTATTATAACTCCGAGGATAGCCACTCCGATAAGTGTAAGTCTTGCAACAAGCATCTGCACTTTTTCGGACAGCTTGAGCTTGAAAACATCTATTAAGATATCCTGTGAAACAGCGGATGATGCCGCAAGAAGCTGTGAATCCGCTGTTGACATTGTCGAAGCAAGTATTCCCGCAAGTATAAGACCTGCAAGCAGAGCAAAGCCGAAGCCGTTCTGGCTTATATGATTTGCTATTCTGACAATTATCTCCTCAGCAAGCGAAGATGCATTCGGCACATCGGGTCTGATAAGATTATCGAAGCCGGCTGTTGTCATGGCGCGTCCTACGATACCGATTATAGTAGCTATCGCGAGTGAGATAACAACCCAGATTGAAGCTACTCTTCTGGAAAGCTTAAGCTTTTCGGGATCCTCGATAGCCATAAATCTGAGAAGCACATGGGGCATTCCGAAATATCCGAGTCCCCACGCAAACATTGTTACTATATTAAGAATGCCATAGGAAGAAGCCTCTCCTGTCACATTATCATGGGTTGCGGTAAATGAAAGATATCCCGCAAGTGAATTTGCATTATCTATAACCGCATTCAAACCGCCGGCCGAATGAATGCCGTAACCGAGAACCACGATAAGTGCTATCGTCATAACTATAGACTGAATAAAGTCTGTTGTGGAAGCCGCAAGGAAACCGCCTGTTGTGGTATATCCGATGATGACTATCGCGGAAATGACCATTGCAAGCTGATAGTTAACCCCGAATATATTGGAAAAGAGCTTACCGCATGCAGCAAATCCCGATGCCGTATAGGGAACGAAAAATACCAGGATTAAAAGTGCTCCGATGAAAAGAGTTATCATGCTCTTATCGCGGAATCTCTTCATAAAGAATTCGGGAACCGTAATGGCATCCAGCTTCTGAGAATATTTTCTGAGCCTCTTTGCCACCAAAAGCCAATTGATATAGGTGCCTACCGCAAGACCGATTGCTGTCCAGCCTGCATCTGCCACACCTGTTACATATGCAACACCGGGAAGTCCCATCAAGAGCCATGAACTCATGTCGGATGCCTCCGCGCTCATTGCCGTAACAAATGGTCCGAGCTTTCGTCCTCCCAGGAAGAAGTCGCTTACATCGTTTGTTTTCTTTGACGCAAGAAAACCTACCGTAAGCATAAAAAACAGATAAAATGCGATAGAAACTATTATACCGAGTGTACTGATTGACATTACTAAAAAACTCCTTTAAAAATATTTACTTGCCCTTTTCGAGCTCTTTTTTGAATTCCTTAAGGAGTTCCTTGGCTTTTCTGCTCATATTGGTCGGAGTTTCTATCTCGACCTTAACCATATGATCTCCTCTTTTCACGGGATTTCCCATAACCGGAATTCCCTTACCCCTAAGTCTTATCTGAGAACCGGCCTTGGTATCCGGCTTGATCCTGCAGGACACATTTCCGTACAATGTATTTATCAGGGCTTCTCCACCGAAAACCGCGGTGGTAAACGGAACTCTTACCGTCGAATAAACATCCGTTCCTTTTCTCTTCCATTCATCGGATTCCTGAACTATAACCTCCAGGAAAAGATCGCCGGGTTCACCGCCGTCGGGGCTTGGACGTCCCTTGCCCTTGAGCCTTAT
>CACYCJ010000183.1 GCA_902772925.1 uncultured Lachnospiraceae bacterium | reverse complement strand
TGTCTTATTATTGTAAATAGGGTCCGCGAGAACGTCCCTCTTTACGATATGTCCTTTACGTGGCACGGTTCTTCCCTCCTTAATATTTATTAATTCTCAGGTACTCATGGAACGGCTCTCTGCCTTTTTCCATGTTCGTGCTGTATCCTCGGTCAGATTTGAAAACATACCAAAAACCAGCACATTAATTGCTTGATGCCTTAAGCCTTAGGTCTCTTGGCACCGTACTTTGAACGCGCCTGACGTCTCTTAGCAACACCTGCTGTATCAAGAGTACCTCTTATGATATGGTATCTTGTACCGGGAAGATCTTTTACTCTTCCGCCACGGATAAGGACAACGCTATGTTCCTGAAGGTTGTGACCTTCACCGGGAATGTAGCTTGTTACTTCTACACCGTTGGAAAGACGAACTCTGGCGATCTTTCTAAGAGCTGAGTTAGGCTTCTTGGGAGTTGCAGTCTTAACTGCTGTACAAACACCTCTCTTCTGCGGAGAGCTTGCTTCTACAGGCTTCTTCTTAAGGCTGTTAAAGCTTCTCTGAAGTGCGGGAGCTGTTGATTTCTTAACTGCAGTCTGACGACCCTTCCTTACTAACTGGTTAAATGTAGGCATGTTTTCACCTCCTTCTTTTTTATATTTTAACCCATGCTTTTAAAGCGCACAAAAAGCACGCTGAAAACGCATGCTTTTGCATTATATAATTATGTTATTTTTATGTCAAGAAAAAATTTAGTTATGGTATCATCGTGTTATGTATTATCGTATTATTGATAATATCACATCTCCGGGAACAGTTTTAATATCGGATACGATATAGGCTTTCTGCATTATTCTTTTGGCCATCTCGCCTTTTTTCTTATCGTTTGTATAGATTACTGCTATCGTATCACCGGTTTTAACCTGTTCTCCTATACTTTTACCGATATATGCTCCTGCCAGATAATCTATGGCGTCTTCCTTTGTTCTCCTTCCGCTGCCCGCTTCAAGACACGCCCGTCCTATAACCTCAGCATTCCACCCTCCGATATAACCGGCACGGTCTGCTTTTACTTCTATCTTATACCGAGCTTCACCCATTATCGAATAATCATCGACAATGCGTCCGTCTCCTCCCTGAGCCTCAACGAACCTCCTGAAGCATTCTATGGCCTTCCCGTTTTCTATAACCTTATTTACCATACCCATGGCAGCCTCATCGGAAAGCGAATCATTATATAAAAGAAGCATTTCTTTTGCAATGGTCTTACACAGCTTTTCTGCTCTCGGATCTCCGTTTCCCTTAAGTATTTCCATTGCTTCTATGATTTCGAGAGAATTGCCTACATATTTTCCTAAAGGGCACTCCATATCGGAAAGCACTGCCGTAACCTTTTTGCCGTACTGCCTTCCTATTCCTATCATAAGACGGGCAATCTCCTCCGCCGACCACTTATTTTTCATAAATGCGCCGCTTCCGACCTTTACATCCAGCACTATCCCGTCCGCTCCCGAAGCGATCTTCTTGCTCATTATGCTTGATGCGATCAGCGATTTTTCTTCTACCGTTCCCGTCACATCCCTGAGCCCGTAGAGCAGCTTATCCGCATAACAGAGATTTTTTGTCTGGGCGATATCGGAATAATTCACCTTCTTTATAACATCCTTAAACTCTTCTATGGAAAGCTCGGATCTGAATCCCGGAATACTTTCAAGCTTATCTATCGTTCCGCCGGTAAAGCCGAGTCCCCGACCGCTCATTTTTGCAACGGGAACATTCAGTGCGGCAAGGATCGGTCCCACGACTACGGTTGCCTTGTCCCCGACGCCTCCCGTGGAGTGCTTGTCGATGACCTTTCCGGGGATATCCGAAAGATCCACGATCTCACCGCTTTTTATAATGGCATCGGTTAGAGATACGGTTTCCTCCATATCCATACCTTTAAAATATACCGCCATCAAAAATGCCGACATCTGATAATCCGGCACTTCACCATCCACATAGGAAGAAACGATGTATCTTATCTCTTCATCGGAAAGCTTGTTTCCGTTTCTCTTTTTTATTATCAGATCAAGAAAATGCATTATTCAACGCCTCCGTGCCGGATAGTACAAATTTTCCGTCAACTATGATGTCTGTTTCGGAGTCATCTCGATTAACCGTATACAGCCTTCCGATTTCACTATATGGAATGGTTATATCGGTATGGCAGTTAAAATACGCTTTTTCCGGTTCGGTATTTCGAAGTGCCGAGAACTCATTTTCCCTCGCAACTATCTCCTTGCCGTCCGGATTATAAACGGGATTATCCTCAGCATGCCTGTAGCAGGTATCTCCCACCGCAAAATGAGGTCCGGTTTTTTCTATTATAAGTATGGGCAGCTTGCCGAGGATATCATACTTTTCCGCCATGACAAAGGCTTCCGTATTTGTTCCGATGGCAAACTCTCCTATAGGAAGAAAATCATGATCAAACAGAATGTTATCCTTTATATACTTTCTGTTTTTTTCTTCCTCTTCAAAATTCGAGCAGGTGTAGTCCGTTACCACTCCATCCTCAAATTTGATCTTAAGGTCTTTATAGAGAAGTCCGTTTATATACACATGCGACACATTGAGCACACCGTGAGTTCCGGTTAAAAGCGGCGAAGTGAAGACTTCACCGAGAGGAATGTTAACATCCGCAACGCAGTTTTCAAACTGACTCTCTTTTTCGGGATTCTCAAGCTTCCTCATCGTAACATACATATCGGTCACATTCGGCTTCTTCCCCTCTATCCTTACCGCTGCCGCAGCATCCATGGTATCAATTATCGCCTGATGGATTGCGGTATAAGTATCATTATCCAGATTGTTTATCCTTACGGTCTCTCTGAATATCTCTTCAAAATTCTCACCAATCTCGGGAATGGGATAAGCTATGATCGTAAAGCTGTATTTATCGCCGGGAATATAACCGTTCCTGATCTCGCCCATCCTTCGCGATATCTCAACTCTCATTTCCGACTGCTCATCGGTGCAGGAACATGCAGTATCCTTTGAAACAGGAGAAAATTCGTTTTCTCCGAAGCATTCTATAACGGCAGGTCCGGCATAATCGTGAGCGGCATCCTCATAATGCTTATATGCCTTTTCATAGGCCTGTAGCTTTCTTTCCATAAATTTCTTATCAAGGAAAAGTGCATCATCTGACTTATGGTCATATTCAAACTGATTAAATGTGCTGATGGAATTATAGCCCTGCTTTATAAGTCCGTTCTTTATGATCCTTCCGGTATCTCCGCGTGTAAGTATCGTATCAAGACCGAGCTCCTTAAACTGTCTTACAGTTTCTCTTACCAATCTTTCCTGCCCTAAGAAATATCTGACCTCGACAGTTTTCTTTTCTTCAAACTCAATGTGCATTGTTTCAAAGCCACGGCGGAAGCCGTTTGTAAATGTGGCAGCCATAGCTCTTATCTCGTCTTCTTCAAGCTCATTCAAAAATGCGGAAAGCTTCAGTTCATTATCCGATACATATTCTCCGTAGCCGTATAAATACGAAGGATCCTTAAGATCGGCATTCATTACTATATCATATGCAATTCCGCAGGAAGGGGTAAGCATATCGTGAAGTCTTTCGTCAGCTGCATATCCTATATAATCATATGCATAATAATATACCGCTTCTTCTATATGCTTTATATAAGGTTTTTTCTCATCACAAAACAGGCAGTATATCTCAATAAAAAGCTCAAGCAACGTGACTATATCAAACAACCTCTTATCGGCGATAAGCCTTCCCAGCCCGTAAAGCTCTGCAGCCAGAAATGAAAGAATGCTTCCGTAAATTCCGAGCTTCGCATCGGCATAATCCGGGTTTGCATAGCTTGTCTCATAATGAATGAGTCCGCTGTATAATTCCTCATTTCGCTTCTTAAGACTTTCCAGGTCACGCAAAGCTTTCGGATCTCCCGATTCCTCGTTTCCCTCGGAACCGGCACAGCCTTTGCAGGCATTCACTATATAATCTGCCGCCTTTTCAAAATAGTCTTTATAGGCTTCGTCAACAGTATCCTCACCGGGTATTCCGGCTATCCTGTCAAGAGCCAGCTGCAGCCTTTCTTCTAATTCAAATTCTTCAGTTTCCATCATATATCCTCATGTATTTTGTATTATGCATCAAATTGTATACAACAGACGCCATATGATATATAAGGATATTTTTAAACCATTCCGGTTTCTATATTGCTCAAAGTACGGTTATGTATTTTCACAAAATGCTCGAAACTCACTTCGTTCAAAGAGTCTCGCATTTTGGAAAAATCTATAACCGTTACTTTGGCAATATGACGAAACCTGCATGAAGTTTAAAATATACCCTTATATATCATATGCCATTTCTACACTATCCACAAAATGAGCAGTATCGCGAGACACACGCTGTTTATTATTACAACATTTATCTTACTGTTTGTACCGCCGCTTACATCCTTAAACGAAAGCAGCCCGAAGATAAGCCCGTTTATGGCAAGTACAAGAGATGATCCCATAAATACTGTCACCAGGCTTCCCGTACTGCCGCCGGAAACTACTCCGATAACAACGGACGCTATGATAAGAACAGCAGAAACCAGGCCACTTACAAGTGAAATGACCGTATCTGTCGACATTATATTTTCGGCGAATCTGTAGCCTCTGCTCTTTCTCTTTTTCATCTGAATGTCCTCTCGATCAAGGGGCTGTAAATTATAATCCTTCGATCACAAAACTGCTGATCATTATCCCACTCGCGCGTTACTGAACTGCTCCTCTGATCTCATTTATATCCTTTATGCCCATTTTCTTCATGTATTCTTCGATGCCCTCGATCACCTTGACACTTGCAAGAGGGTCATGGAAGTTTGCCGTTCCGACAGAAACGGCGGTTGCTCCGGCAAGGATAAATTCAATGGCATCCTCAGCCGTACTGATACCGCCCATTCCGATAACAGGAATCTTAACGGCATGACTTGCCTCATATACCATTCTCACTGCGATGGGCTTTATACAGGGACCGGAAACTCCGCCGGTCCTGTTTGCCAGAACAAAGCTCTTTCTGTAAATATCTATCTTCATTCCGGTGATGGTATTGATGAGTGAAATAGCATCACTGCCGGCCGCCTCAGCTGCCTTTGCCATCTCGGAAATGCTTGTCACATTCGGAGAAAGCTTCATTATTACCGGCTGCTTTGCGCGTTTCTTTATCTCGGCAGTAATGTGGCTTAATGCCTTGGGATCCTGTCCGAATGCAATTCCGCCCTCTTTTACATTAGGGCAGGAAACATTGATCTCGAGAAGATCGGCATTTGTGTCTGCAAGCCTCTCAACGACATCGATATACTCCGCTTCGGATTTTCCGCACACATTGACGATTATACGGGTATCCTTCGTCGCAAGGAATTTAAGATCTCTTTCTATAAATGTATCGATACCCGGATTCTGAAGTCCGATGGCATTCATCATTCCACTGTTTATCTCAGCTATCCTTGGAACGGGATTTCCGGGCCAGGGAACATTTGCAACGCCCTTAGTCGTTACCGCCCCGAGCAGACTTACATCAAAAAATTCATCGTACTCCATTCCCGATCCGAATGTACCGGATGCAACGGTAACGGGATTCTTCATAGTCACGCCCGCTATTTCAACCGACATATTTATTTTTTCTTTATCATTACTATTACTCATATTTGCCTAAATATTCCTTTCCGGATTTCATACCCATAACCGATACCTATAGTTTTCCGGATAACCTACTGTCCTTCGGTTATCGACACAACCTGTATCATACGGTTTTACTTATTCCGATTGTCTTTCGGTTTTACATATTCCGATTGTCTTTCGGTTCTCCATATTACCGACTGTCTTTCGATTCTCCATATTACCGACCGACTTTCTGTCTTCTATATAACAACCTCACCGGCTTCAAACACGGGTCCGTCCTTACATACCCTCTTGTTATGAACCTTCGAATGGTCATCCGTATCCGTGCTCTCGCAGACGCAGGCAAGACAGGCGCCTATTCCGCAGGCCATTCTTTCTTCGAGAGAGATAAATGCGGGAATGTTTTTTGAAGCGGAATATTCCTTAATGGCTCTCAGCATGGGCTTGGGGCCGCAGGCGCATATAACATCGGCTGAAATTCCGGAAGCCTTTACAGCGTCAAGCGCATTACCCTTTATCCCCGTATTGCCGCTGTCACTTGATATGGTAACAACTCCGTATTTTTCAAAATCTTCAACAAGAAATGAGCTGTCTCTGAAGCCGAGGACAACACGGATATTCTCTTTTGAAACACCCGCCTCACTGAGTCTTCTTGCAAGCAGAAGCATGGGCGGTATTCCGATCCCGCCTCCCATAAGAAGATATTTTTTATACTTCTCTGTATCTATGACCGCATCAAAGCCTGTCGCATCTTCTTTTTCTATTCCGAGCTTTTCAAAGTAGCCTGCTCCGAGAGGACCCGTGCATTCTATCCTTTCACCGGACTTGTAGCCGGAAAACTCGGTCGTGCCGGCGCCGACTGCTCTATAGAGAAATCTTACAGTCAGCCCGTCCGGATCAGGCTCGGCGTCACATATACTGATAGGTCTCGGGAGTATATGCTCCTTTGAATGTGTATATAGATTTACGAACTGACCGGGCTTAGCAGTCTTTGCTATCTCCGGCGCGAAAACAATCATATCGTAGATATCCTCTATCACACGGTCATTTTTTATTATCAAACAGCCTTCTGTAATTTGTGACATTTTCCTTTTCCTCACATATCTTTTTATAAATCTTTTCTTTCCCGGTTCTCGTGATCCTCGGAGTATAACCGATATCCCGGAGCACCACCTTCATCTCGATAAAATCATAGTATTCAACATTTTTAGTACAGATTATATCGCCCCTGCCGCATTCGACAAAAGCATCCTTGTCCAGATAATCGATTATCTCTTCAATCTCCGCTCTTGTACATTCGATATCTCTGCCGGGCATATGAACGACACAGGTTCTCTTTTTATATTCGATGCACCTGATATCCGATTCCGGGAAATGATACAAAACATCTCCGGACTTAAGATAATGCATTTTCTCATCACATGATCGTAATGTCATATACCTTCCGACAGCAAACCTGACCACACGGATAAACTCCTCCATATCAAAGGGCACCTCAAAAAAATCCATTATATGAAGCTGGCGCAGCCTAATGGGATTATCCATATAGTTCTTTGAATACATTATTATGTCAGTATATTTGTACTTATCGCAGTGCCTCAGTTTGTCTGCAAATGCAAATCCGAAAGCTGTCATCTTATTGTCATTTTTCAATAACGCATTGATTATAAAAAGCCCGTAATCCAGCCTTCTAAGCAAAGTGTCCACATCATTTTGCTTTGAACCGACAATGATCTTAACCCCCTCGATATTATCGGCCAGCGATTTTGCTAATTTGCCGGCAAAATCAGCATCAAAGTCAATGATGAGTATGTTAAACACACAATCACCCCTTGTGTAATTTTAGTTGTTTATAAATTTTAAGGTCCATACAAAAAGTACAGACCTTATTTTTTCTTATTTATGTTTAGGAACCGAATGCTTTCTGCCACCGGGAACCACAGGCTGAAGCGGTGATTCCGTAGGCTCCTCTGTAGGTTCGTCTGTAGGCGGTTCCTGTGTTGTTGTGTCAATCGGCTCCTGTGTTGTAGTATCAATCGGCTCCTGCGTCGTAGTATCGGGCGGAGGCGGAGGATTATCTCCTGCCGTTCCGAAGATTGCGGAAATCTCATGATCTCTCTGGACGTCCTCAAAGGTAAATGAGCTTACAGGTCCTACGCTCTGACCGTCTACGATAACATCCTTTATCACATGATTTGCATCCGGAGCTATATTTACGGTAAAGCTTTCACCCGCTTTAACCTCAGCTGATTCCGTGATAGTACCTCCTTCAGTACATGAGGTAGTTATCTTGAACTTATCGCTTGCGGGATGAAGTGTACACTCTTCCGTAAGTATACTGTTATCATAAGCAAAGGTTGCTCCCCTGAGTCTGACATTGCCTTCATCGTCATATTCAACTATAAAGCTGTTTGTTTCAGGACAGTTGTCCGTTGCAAGCATATGCGATTCGGTACAGATATCAATGGTCATATGACCGCCGCAATACTTAGTCGGCACATTTTCGGGATCCGAGTAATCACTTGAAACATTACAACCCGCTCCGGGAAGGAGATTCGAAACATTGCAAAGCGAAACTCGAGTAAGATTATCGGGCTTTACCCAATCCTTTGTAAGATCAAGTCCCTTTGCCTCGATTACCTTGTTCATAATGGTCGCCCACAGTCTCTTATGTATATTGACCGTGCCCATGTTCTCATTATTATCATATCCCATCCATACGGAAGCCGTATAATAAGGTATCATTCCGCAGAACCATACATCGAAGTTGTGAGTCGTGGTTCCCGTCTTACCTGCAACAGGCATCGCGCTTGAAAGCTGCGCGGGAGTACCTGTACCCATGGAGACAACATTTTTCATCGCATCAACAAGCTGATATGCCGTAGTTTCCTTCATGACACGCTTGGTCCTGTTCATGGGATTTGTATTATCGATAACAAGATTACCGTCATGATCATAAACCTTGTCATAATAAACAGGCTTCACATACTCACCCATGTTAGCAATGGATGCATATGCCGCTGTGATCTCCAGATTGGTAACACCGTTCGTGATACCTCCGAGGGCTGTCGCCTGAGTGATATCCGAAAATACCTGACCGTTATGCGTTTCGTTTTCAACAAGAGTCGTAAAGCCGAGATCCTGAAGATATTTAAATGATACCTCGGGCGTAACCTCGGTAATGGTCTTTACGGCTATAATGTTCATCGAATTCATTATTGCCGTTCGGATAGACGCGATACCTCTGTAGCCACCATACCAGTTATTTACATTTACACCGTTCTGATACTGATAGGGTTCGTCGTTGAAGCAGCATGCAAGATTTCCCATTGTATCAATGTAAGGAAGAAATGCCGCAAGAACCTTAAAGCAGGAACCGGGCTGTCTCATCGAATCCGTCGCTCTGTTAAAGCCTCTGTTGGCAGTCTTCTCGCCACGTCCGCCACACATTGCAACTATATAACCTGTTGACTGATCGATCATCGTAAAGGATGACTGGGGCTGCAAGGTTGCGGAGAAGGATTCATCATAGAAGGTTCCGCCGCTCTGCTTGATCATCGCCTCCATAAATGTGTCTGCGTCCTGTCTCGCCTCTTCGGTAGAATTGAACAAAAGATCATAGTTCATATTCATTGTGAGATTCTTCATATAAGAAACCATGTCATTCGAAGAGAAATTCAGTAGAGTTATTCCGTCGTCATCCGTAAGTGTAAGCTGATAATCCAGCTTAACAACCGTAGTAGGATAATACTGAGGATCATTTACAACCTCGTCACAGATAGCCTGAATCTGCTCGTCCTGAACAAGGTATACATCATATCCTCCCGAATAAACCTCAAAGAATGCCTCATCGGAGCTCATTCCGTAGATTTCCATAAAGTCATCATGAAGAGCCTTAAGGACCGCATCCTCATAATAGGTATTGATCTTCTGCTTCTCAGCCTTTTTATTTGTGGATACTACCGCTATTCCGTCGTAAACATTATCGCTTATGGTCGAATAATACTGCTTATCGGTAATGTATTCCAGACGCCTCATATTATCAAGGACATGCTCTCGTCTCTCGGCATTTTTCTCGGGGAACCTTACAGGATCATACTTGTAAGGATTCTGAGTGATAGCCGCTATAACGGAAGCCTCCGAAAGATTTATCTCGGATGCCTTTTTATCAAAATAAGCCTCTGACGCCGCTTCAACACCATAGGTTCCCTGCGCAAGATATATAGTATTGAGATAATACTCAAGTATATCTTCCTTTGAATACTGCTTTTCAATCTCTATGGCAAGGAACTGCTCCTGAATCTTACGCTTTATCTTATCAAGCTTGGTATTTTCGTTCATACCTACATTAAAGACCTGAGTCTTGATAAGCTGCTGGGTAATGGTACTCGCACCCTCGTTGAAGTTACCTGCCTGAATATCCATTACAAGCGCACGGCCTATACCACGAATATCAATACCGTTGTGAGTCCAGAATCTCTCATCCTCAACAGCGACAAACGCATTTTTCAGATCGTCGGAAATGTCATCATAATAAACATAAACTCTGTTTGAATTCGCCATGGAAAGAGTGTCGACTATCTTCCCGTCGCGGTTTCTTATGTTAGTCTTGAAGCCCTTGGGCTTGATGTTTATGGTCGATATATCGGGTGAATCGTCAAGAATACCCTTAAACATACCGAAACCTGCGCCGGCCATGACAATCACACCAAATATAAAAAGAAGCATAAGTATCTTAAAGAAGCCCACAAATACTCTTCTGTTGTATTTCTGGGGCTTAGATACAAGCTTCTTTTGTTTTTTTCTGACTGTATATCTGTTAAAATACATTTATACGCCTCCGTCATGTGTCATCAAATCATAACTCAAGTTATTTTAACAGAATTCACAACCAATTACAATAAAAATGTGACAGAGGAACGTCCCCTGCCACATTTTTTAAAATTTAGCCTACAGATGAACCGCAGTATTCGCAGCATCCGCTTGCATCCGGAATTGTAGTAGCACCGCAGTGAGGGCAGGTAACCGCCTTCTTGGGTTCTGCAGCCTTCTTCTCTTCCATTCTCTTTAAGTTGCGAGCGCTTGCGAAGGTTCTCTTGATCTCGGTACCGGTTCTTTCAGCTTCCTTATAGACAGCATTTGAAGCCACATTCGGTGTCTGTCCCTCATTTGCCTCAATATCTACATCACCGTCAATGAGATCGATGGTGATCTTGTCAAAATAAGGATTATTG
>CACYCJ010000182.1 GCA_902772925.1 uncultured Lachnospiraceae bacterium | reverse complement strand
TTCGTTAATTATCCTATCGCTGGATGTAAGATCCTCAATCAACTTATTATATTCTATTTCCGGAACCGTATTATCAACAACATACTGCACCGTACTTACTGTATCGAAGTTTCCTGCATCATCACCAGCGGAAACAGTCAATTCATATATTCCGTCTTCATCATTACCTGCTTCGTATGACAATGTATATATTGTAGATTTAATTTCACTTTTCTTTGACTTAATACCAGCTGTGGTGATACTTCTTGTTTTCTTTGTTTTTATATTCTTTAAAGTTAACGCTATTCCTGTTTCTTTTGAAGCATCTTTAACTATTTTTCCAAGATTACTATCACCTTCTATCTCAAAACTGATTGTTTTTTTCTTGTTTAAATAGTATTTATATGTATCTTCTTCAAATGGTTTAACGCTATAATTAATATCATCATTTATGTTAAGTGTTACTATTTTACCTAAAGGATATGACTTGATATATTCATTTCCGGCTTTATCAAAGAGATGTACCTCTACAGATATATCTGTAACAAAAATCGGACAGTCAATTATTATTTCAGTACTATTCGTTCCTGTAATATCACCTTTAACTACCTTTCCATCCCACTTGTACTCTTCACCATTTGAGTTCTTTAACACATAATAATTACTTGTACTCATACCGGATATTGTTGAATCTACTCTATTCGCCTCGGAAACAAGCACATCTTTAAATTCTAAGTAGACAGTTTTAGATTTCTTACCGGTAGCGGTAAATTCATCTTCATCTGCAACTTTTTTTTCTTCTATGAAAAACTCAGCCTTTGTTATATTTGGCTTTTCAGTATCCACAAGTACGCTAACTTCACCCTTTGCATACGCATCTGAATACTTTGATCTAACATATATTGTTCTAAGGCCTTCTTTTTCATACTTTATTGAAACAATACCAGTTGTCGGTATTTCAATCCAAGATGTCAGCTTATTATCTGAATCTAATGTCTTATAGTACTTGTAATCTGTATGACTAAAATCAAAGCAGGCTGTCCCATATTTATTAACTGTAAAACGAGCACCATCAACTTCAGATGGTTTGATTTCCTTTCCTTCGCTATCATAAAACTTCGTATTATTGCTATTAAGAACTTCTGATATATCACCTATTTCCACAGTTATTGATTTACTACCATATACTTCTTTTGTATTCTTATCAATCAACTCAAGTAATAAAGTCTCATTTCCATTTAACAAGTCACCATCAGGTATTATCAGAGTCCCTTTATTATTAGACAATGTTGAAGTAACAGCGATAGGATTATCATCTTTATCTTTGATAGGATTACCATCTTTATCTTTAAGAGTGCCTTTAAGCTCAAATGTCACACCTGAAATATCTGCACTATTGGCTACCTCAAACTCATACTCTACTTCCGGGTAAACTTTACCAGGAGCAGCGTTCAAATTTACATCCACTGTAGTTATGTCAATAGTTACATCTCCAGTCAATGGATTATCCAAAGTATATGTAGACCATTTATTAACATCATCATAAACTACTTCTTTTTTTACGCCATTTACTTTAAAGTCTTCTTTTACAAAACCTGTACTCTTAAGAATAATAGTAGAACCGGCATCCTTTTTTAAGAATACATATATATCACGATTTCCTTCACTTGATTTATCATATGTTTTATTTCCATCCCAAAGAACTACGGGCGCATTTGAAGGCGATTTATTAACTGTAACCGTAAAGTAATTATTAGTTGTAGCTGTAAACGAATTATCAGATAGAATTTTCTGCTCTTTTCCTTCATCAACACTAAGTACAGCAGTAAGGACATCATCCTTATTCACCCTTACGTCATCAAGAGATATTGCACCAGAAACCTTGTCAACTGCAATTTCTTTAAGTGTGACATCGTTATTATCTTTTTTTGTCTTTATAATGAGATTCCCACCAACTTCAGCTAAAATACCTGTGAAATTAGTATCACTTCTTGAAATCGTTACGGAAGGACCATTTACCCCGTCGTTCCACGCAGCAGTAAAATCTCCTGCCTTCCACGGGATTTCAGGAAGATCGTTGTATGTATACAACACATTATCTGCGCTATCAAGGATCTTAACAATTATCTTCTTTCCGACTTTACCACTATCATCGTAATTAAATGTTACAGAAGCAGAATTGCTAAACACTTCTCCACCTATTTCTATTTCGGAATCACCACTTATCTTATATGCTTTTACTTTTGCCCCGTAATCTGTAAGAAGCTTTCCGCTTTCTGCAGTAACAGTTATGCTCTTCGCTGCGTGATCAGGTAAGAATCCCATTGTTGTATAATCTACTGTAAAAGCGTTTTTAGGAACTACTATTGAGCCTGCTGCAGGAAAAACAACAGTCACATCCTGAGTTACATCTGTATCCGACGCATCTTTTACAGTTTCAGATATTGACGCACTAAATGAGACAATATCACCCTTACGAATAACCTTGCCCACTGTACTGAATGAAGCTTTTCCTACGCTATCAAAATCACTTACTTTATCCAATTCCACACCATTTGCACTAACTGAAAATGAATTGATAGTCATACTTGCAGAGTCAAATCCGGTCATACTAATATTTAATTCATAGTCCCCTGACCAAGCTGCGCTTACGGTAACCGTAGAACCAGACGGTTCATCAGCTCTTACTCCCAGTGCGCTTATACTCTGTGGGATAATCATGAAAATGACAAGCAACAATGCAAGAATCCTTTTAGCTGTTCTCATTTTTCCACTCATAACATCTCTCTCCTTTTTTGCCAATTTTCTCAGTATGTCTTAACCAAAATGCCAATTTATAACTGCAAAAACTATATTTCCTCATTTGTATGAACCAAAAGTATCTCTCTGGTAATCCGGAACCCGAAGCTTTTCCGGTCAAGCTTTATTTCGCTTCTTCCACCGGAAAGTACTGACGTTTCCATCTCTGCTCCCTGATATGAAAGAACGGTTGTTCCCAATGATTCTTCAGGAGAATTACTGAGTAGTGTCGTCTCACTTCTGGGATCCGCATAATCCGCTTTAGGATCAATCTGCGTAATAGGAACGCTT